>NZ_DALZDK010000018.1:14918-68275 GCF_031978665.1 Niallia sp.
ATGAAAACCACTTTTCCCGATTCCCTCGGCTTTTTCGGCGTTCATCCTGCTTATGAAAACCACTTTTCCCGATTCCCTCGGCTTTTTCGGCGTTCATCCTGCTTATGGAAACCACTTTCCCAAACAAAAATGGATATTTCTTCAAAATCAATCCAAAACTATACAGGTTATTAACCAAAACCATAAAAATTTACAAATTTATTGTACTTTCGTTTCCTTTCTATGAAGTTTATAATAAAATATTGGTTATATTATTGATATAATCATACTAAGATCGTTTTGATATTTTCGATATAAACGAATTACTAGGTACAATACTAAACACTAAAAGTATTCATACATATTAGAAAGGTGGCTATAATCTTGGAGATTGGCTCTAATTTTATAAAAAACATCATGAAAGAAGATCTAGAAACAGGAAAGCATGATACGGTTATTACTCGCTTTCCGCCAGAACCGAATGGCTATTTGCATATTGGTCATGCTAAGTCTATTTTTATTAATTTCGGACTAGCAGATGAATTTGATGGCAAAACAAACTTGCGCTTTGACGATACAAACCCTTTAAAAGAGGATATTGAATATGTAAACTCTATTAAAGAAGATGTAGAATGGCTTGGATATGAATGGGAAAATCTGCTCTTTGCTTCTGACTATTTTGAAGAAATGTACGAGCGTGCCGTTCTATTAATTAAAAAGGGGTTAGCATACGTAGATGATTTATCTGCTGATGAAATTCGCGAATACCGTGGTACATTAACAGAACCAGGGAAAGAAAGCCCTTATCGCACTCGCTCCATTGAAGAAAATCTACAATTATTTGAAGCGATGCGGAACGGGGAGTTTGGTAATGGCGAAAAGGTTCTTCGTGCAAAAATTGATATGGCTTCTCCTAATATTAACTTAAGAGATCCTGTTATTTATCGTATTGCACATGCAACCCATCATAATACAGGAGATAAATGGTGCATTTATCCGATGTACGCATTTGCTCATCCATTAGAGGATGCAATTGAAGGTGTAACCCATTCTCTTTGTACGACTGAATTTGAAGATCAACGCCCTCTATACGATTGGGTTGTTCGTGAATGTGAAATGGAAAGCGTACCACAACAAATTGAATTTGGCCGTTTAAATATTACGAACACTGTTATGAGCAAGCGGAAATTAAAGCTTCTTGTAGATGAAAAATTTGTAGATGGTTGGGACGATCCTCGTATGCCAACTATTTCTGGTTTAAGAAGAAAAGGAGTAACGCCAGAAGCAATCCGTAATTTCTGTATGGAATTAGGAATCTCAAAGGGTTCTGGAGCAGTTGACTCTGCGATGCTTGATCACTTTGTTCGTGAAGATTTAAAATTAAAGGCGCCTCGTACAATGGGTGTTCTAAATCCTTTAAAAGTAGTCATTACTAACTACCCAGAAGGTCAAGTGGAACTGTTAGATGCGGAAATTAATCCAGAAAATCCAGAGATGGGGATTAGACAAATTCCATTCTCTCGTGAAATTTATATTGAACAAGAAGACTTTATGGAGAATCCTCCGAAGAAGTACTTCCGCTTATTCCCTGGCAACGAAGTGCGATTAAAGCATGCCTACTTCATCAAATGCGAAGAAGTAATAAAGGATGACGAAGGAAATGTAATCGAGCTTCATTGTACGTACGACAAAGAAACGAAAAGTGGAACTGGATTTACTGGCAGAAAAGTAAAGGGAACATTGCATTGGGTAGAAGCAACTCAAGCTATCCCTGCCGAATTCCGCTTATTCGAACCACTTATTTCTGATAAAGATGAGGAAATGGAAGAAGGCAAGACTTTCTTGGATTATGTGAATCCTAATTCTCTTGAAGTAATCCAAGGCTTTATTGAGCCAAATATGAAGGATGTTAAGCCACAAGATAAATTCCAATTTTTCCGTCATGGCTATTTTAATGTGGATCCTAAATACACAACAGCTGAAAAGCCTGTATTTAACCGCATCGTTTCCTTAAAGAGTTCATTTAAGCTTTAAAAGGACTTTTCAAACTCCGGGCACCCAGGGACGTGAATCCCATCAGCCACTGGGTGCCCGGATAGACACAAATCAACTTCAGAAAACTTATAAAGCAAAGGGAGAAGCATAATCGATATTTCGACTATGCTTCTCCCTTTGTTAAATTCCTTATATCCAAGTTGTTGCTGGCTTTGTTGTATTTGCAAGCCAATCATATTGCAGCAAACGCAATTCAAATAATTTCAATGGATCATGGAACATTTCTGGATTATTCTTTAAGCGTTCTAATAAATTCTTGTATTCCTCAATATCTATTGATTTTTCTTCTGCAACCTGTTCTAAGGTTACCTTTGGACTGATAAAGAACATCTTTATATCATTTTCTAATCCTTTTTCATAGAAATCAAAATGCTGTAAAACAGCTGTTGAAACAGTTGATGCTACTTCAGAAAAGTCTTCTGTTTCGATGTACTTTTGATATTTAGATTGCAGCATTTTTTTATTTTGTTGAATGGCTCCAAGTAATTTCCCTGCACTCTTTAAAAATACTTGCGACGCATTAAAGCGATTAAAAATATTTAACGGATCGATACGAAGTCCGCTTGCCAAACGGCGTGCATCTCTTTTCCAATCTTCTATAATCGCAAAGTCACAGGTTAACTCTAATGGATGCTCTTTATATATTCCATTAAAGCCTTCGCAAAGTTCTTGCAGGAATTGTTGTCCTTCTCCTAACTGCTTATGAGAAGTTTGAATCCATTCCTCAATGCTCCGATGGATTCGCGGTGATAATGTTTCATTTATATACTGATTTACACGTTTATTCATCTCTTCATTTAGAGAAACATGCATTTTAGTAAAATCACTATCTTCTTGCACAAAATCCTTACATCCTTTTAAAATAGCTGGAATATCCTTCTTAAGTGCCTCTTGCGTTTCCGATTTGATTTCTTCAAACTGCTTTGTAATTAAGTCAATTTTTGACGCTTCCATATCCATAAGCTGATTTTTAGCGCCTGTAAGCTTACTTACCATTTCCTCATACAATTCTAGAGATCCCTTTAAACTATTTTCCAAATCTAAACGTTTATCTAATAGATTTGTAATTAAATCTTGAATAATGGAGATACAGCTTTGCAGTCTTTCTTCGTTCATGTTTCTTCCATTGAAATGCTGTTGATAGTAGCGGCTAACCTCATCTAATTGAATTTTTCTATCCTCTTGCTTGGAATAGATAAAGATTTTGCTACTTGGGAAATAGTGCTGAATGGCTGCCGTTGCCTTTTGTAAACGCTTGGTTGCAACTTTCTCATTTTCCGCATCATCTATATAAATCAAAAATTGTATCGTTAGAAATGGAGATTTTTCTTTCCATTGCTTTAACTGTTCATATTCCTTATAGGAAATAACAGAGCGTTCATTAATGACAAATAGAAGACTATCAGCAAGCATCGCATAATCTGCATAAGATTCATTTTCTACAAATGGAACCGTCGTAACTGTCCATCGATTTTGATTTAAATAATGAGAAGGGGTATCTAATTGAAATACGCTCGGATTCTCAGATGAATGTTGATGTGTCAATAATTCATCATAGAAGTTAGTGAGTGTATCAATCGGTCTCAATCCAGAGTTAGTTACTTCATTAATTTCAAGATAATCATTATCTTTTACCGTTAAGATTGCTCTTGCTTCTTCCGCCAGAATAGTTTCTCCCACAAGCTCATTAATATATGCATTTACGCCACTCCCAGGTGAGCCTACCATCAATAATTGATAATGATCGGATGGTAGATAATCCTGTACCTTTTGCGCAAATTTCTTGTCAAGTGGAATATCATGATTATCTGCCCACTGTATGATTGATTCAAATAAATGCATAAATTGCTGGAATGATACATTCGTCTCAGAAGTTTCATTAATGACTATTTCCGCTTTCGATACAACCGAATATTCAATAGAATGTTTGAACATTTCATTCCAAGCTAAAACAGCAGATGCCGCAGATAAAACCTGATTTCCAGTAGAAGATAGGAAATAATTAGATAAAAGTGCTGGAATTATCTCTTGTACTTCCTTAATCGGATAGCTGCCATTAATTAAACGAGCATACGCTTTTTCTAAAATGAGTGACAGTCCCTCTTCAGCTTCACTTGGCGCTGGTTCATAAATTGTATTAAACACGGTTATCCATGTTAGATAATATGGAGTATCTTCATAGTTTTTCCATAGGGATATTGCCAATCTCTCAAAAGTAGCAAAATCTAATTCTTGCAGATTCTTCAAACTTTCCATAAAATATCCTGGTTCAAACTGATTGATTACACCGAGATTACTATAATGAATCAGTGCTTCATACCATTTTAATGCATCCGTTCTTTTCCCTTCGTTCACAGCTAGCTGGATTGCCTTTTCCCAATTTTGTTGTTCTTCATAATACGATTTGGCCACAGTTGTTATATTGGCATAATCAGGATTTGAAATGACAAGATTATTGATAATTTCTAATGCCATTTCATGATTTTCTTTTTGGAAATATAAAGAAAATAGTTGCATAGATATTTCTGTTTTTAAAAGTTCAGAATCGGTGACGATTGATTTATAAAAGCTTTCTGCAGTAGAATATTCCTCTAATTCCAAATAGGCATCCGCAAGATTTTTTTTCGCCCATGGCTCTAATTCATTACTAATATTTTCCCATTTAAAAATAGCTGATTCATAGTCATGGTATTGAAAATATAATTCACCTTGTGCAAAGCGGATCGAAGTTAAATCAGGAACATTTTTTCTTTGTTCCGCAATATATAATTGACCTAAAACCTCAATTGGCGATTCGTCTCTATCATTTAAGTATCCTTCATAATATGTTTTTTCTATTAGTTTTTTTTCTAACGTCATAACTTCCCCCTGCTATTCATTTAGAGTGTTTAAATCCATTTCTAAATAATATATTTATGCTTAAACTTTCGCATTATGTCTTAGTAGGCTATCCTTCATTGTAGCAAAACAGACTATTTCATGGATTTCTATATCGATTCAATCTCTTTACAATATAATAACAGTTAAGTAATTCTTCTAAAATGTTAGGTATTCCTACCTGTTTTTCTTGTTTAAGTTACGTTTCCACCACAAGAACATAGAATGCTCACTCTTTTATAATGACACTATTATATTTAGATTACTGATTATGATTCCCTTCCTCTAGTGCCAATCGTACCTTTCTTCCCTGTTTTTTCCGCTTCCTTATTTACCCGAAAAAAAAAGTTCCTTGCATCTTAAGACCTACCTCAAAATCTTTCTTTGATTCGTTTTTGGATATAAACGGAATATGCAAAAAAAAAAGAAAATGGTCAACCATTGGTGAGCTGGTAACCATTTTCTTATAAACTTATGGAGTTATGCCATTCACTGCATTTGAATCAGGATGAATAATGTCACCAAGTCCATTATCTTCTCCGCTTCCGTTCCATCCCCCAGATTCAGGAGTCGGATTAACTGTAACAGACGTAGATACCGCTTCACTAGAACCTACTTCATTTGTGGCAGTTACTGTAATAATATATGTTTGACCAGGCTGAAGTCCCATCAATGTGGCTTGTAATTCTGACGTCGGTGCTAAGGTTTGCGGGATTCCATTAACCGTAAAAGAAACAATGTATTGGATATTTTCGCCTTCATTACTAGGTTGCCAATGAATCAAAATGCTATTTGATGCTTGATCATAAGTTGCTTGTAGATTACTGGGACTGTTTGGTACTTTGGCTTGTTCCTCAATTTTGATGGCAGTTGAAGCTATATCACTTTTTACACCTTCTGCAATTGCCACAACCGTAAAGGCATATTCTTTTCCTTTTTCAGGATTTGGAAGAACGACCCTTTTATCCTCTGTAGACGTTAAGTTTGTTGTTTTTCCATCTACTGTATAAGAAACTTCAAAGCTTGTTTCAAAACCACTAATAGTAGCGTGGTTCCATGATAATTGAATATGATTTGCTTCTTCATCATAAACTGCGCCAAAATCGGTTGGTGTTGCGGGTTTTGGCGGTTGTGGTTTTTCTCCACCCTTTACGTAATACTCCATTCCCAATTTTCCAACACTGTCTGGTTGCTTAAATCGATCTTGACTTGTCGCCGTCTTTGACATAATCGCTTTGAAAACGAGTAAAGAAAGGTCGTCCGTTGTGCTATTTAAATAGTCACTCGAAGATGTCGTTTTATCAAACCCAGTCCATACGGCTCCAGTATATTGTGGAGTATACCCTACAAACCAAGCATCCCTTACAGCATTTTTTGGTAAGCTGTATTTCGTAACGGTTTGTTCATCAAAGTTCGTCGTTCCCGTTTTTCCAGCGAGGTCTATACTAGGAATATTCGCCTTCGTCCCTGTACCTGAATGAACTACTGACCGTAACATATCGGTTACTAAGAAAGCTGTATAATCTGCCATTACTTTTTTCTCAGTCGGTGCTAATTTCTCAACACGCCCATCTGAATAGACAATTTTTGTTACGGTATGGGGTTCCATATAGTAACCACCATTACCGAAAGCAGAGTAGGCACCGGCCATCACAAGTGGAGATGCCGCATCAATTCCGCCAATGGAGTTTGCCTCATTTCCTTTTTGCTCATCTGAAATCGGGAAGCCTAGGCTTCTAGCAAATTCGGTTGCAGCATCTGCGCCAACCTCTTGAAACGTTTTTAATGCTGGAATATTACGTGACCAAACAAGGTGATTTCGAATCGTCTTACTTCCTGCATAGGTACGACTTGCATTTCGAATCGGAGTCCCATCGCTGTAATGATATTCTTCATCTTTTATCTTGTGCCCTGTTGACCATTTGAATTTTTCAATGGCAGGTCCATAGTCAAGAATCGGTTTAATTGTCGAACCAGGCTGACGTTGCATCATAGTGGCATAATTATAGGAATTAGTTTGAAAATTTCTCCCGCCACCAATGGCTTTAATTTCTCCTGTTTGTGTATCGGTAATTACTACAGCTGTTTGAAGCTTCTCATTATCTGGAAAGCTTACATAATCATTGGTTGACAGTACATCTTCTGTCAATTGTTGTATATCCGGATCGATGGTTGTATAAATTTCTAATCCATCTTCAAAAATGTTCGCATTTGTCTTTTCTTGTACCTCCTTTAAAACGCTATTCACAAATGCCTCATATTTATTTGCTTTCGGCTTCTGAATGTTAATCGTCTCTTCAACGGGGGTGCTTTGTGCGTCTGTCATTTCTGATTTGGAAATATAACCATGTCTATTCATATAGTTAAGAACCATATTTCTTCGTGTTTCTGCCCGTTCAAGATTGTCCTCAACGGTTGGCATATATCGATTCGGACTTTGTGGAATTCCTGCTAATAGCGCAGCTTGTTCAAGTGTTAATTGATCTAATTCGTCCACATTTAGCCCAAAGAAACGCTCAGACGCTTTTGCTACTCCATATACATCGCCACCGTATAGGTTTTTGTTGAAATACATTTCTAATATTTGCTCTTTAGTGAAGCGACGTTCTAATTGTATTGCCAAGTACCATTCCTGAATTTTTCTTGTTGGTGTTTGCTCAATTGACAGAAAGGAATTTTTTACCAGTTGCTGTGTTATAGTACTTCCACCACCACTTTCTAGTGATCTTGTCGTAATTACTTTAAAGATTGCAAACAATGTTCGTTTTACATCGATTCCATGATGCTTGTAGAAACGAGAATCCTCGGTTGCTAATACAGCATCCTTTAATACCTCTGGAATTTGTTCCATTCCTATATCATCACGTTTTTCCGCCCCTACCTCAGCGATGACTGTTTTCCCATCACTAGCAAATAAGCTAGAGGATAAAGGGTCTTTTAATAAGGTTTCGTCAAACTTCGGAGCATCTTTAATAATCAAGATAATTGCTCCCACTCCAACCAAAAAAAGCAAAATCCCAACGATAAGACTAAAATATAAGAACTTTTTCCAAAATCTTTTCTTTGGTTTTTGATTCTTTGATGAACGTTGTTCTTCTTGTATTTTTTTTCTTCGCTCAACGCGAGAATGATTGTTTTCAGTCATTCGAGTAGCTGCTAACAAAATATAAACAAATCCATTTTGTCTATATTTACTTTCTTGATAGCAGGTTTTTCACCTCATTTTTCGTTTTTTGTATGATTTAGTAGAGAGAATAGGCACCGTTTTACTTTATTTGTCTCTGTCTTATTGTTATAGAATATGGCTTTAAAAATTCGTTTAAAATACGATTTTTCCAATTTGCAGCTCATACCCTCCAACCAGTTTTTTTGATATGATATAAGGGAAGAATTCTTTTTGAAGTTTACATAATAATATAATGATTAATCAATAGATAATGAATGATACATTTATGATAATTCTTTTATAGGAGTAAAAATATGAAGGAGTCAATATTCTTAATTGTCGAACAGGGGGCGCCATTTGAGGCGGGAGACTTTATCCCAATGAATAACAATAATTCGATTTTGATTGCAGGAAGAAAAGGGACGAACTGGGATCCTGATCTTTCGTTTCGCAATATTTTTGTATCAAGAAAGCACTTTGCAATTTATTACAAAAATCATCAATGTTACATCAAGGATTTGAATAGTAAGCATGGAACATTTTTAAATCATAGACGCCTAAATGCACATGAAGAGACCATTCTCAAAGCTTCTGATAAAATTTCACTAGCAAATGATTTAATTAAACTTTCTGTTGCTTCTATTATTGATGATACTTCCGATATTATACCGATTATTCACGGAATAGAGAAACGATTATCAAAGGATTTTTATCTCGATCCAATTAAACAAGAATTGTTCTGGTATAATCAAACGTGGAAATTTTCGGAGAAAGAGTTTAAATGTATCGATTTCCTTATCAAGAATAAGGATCAATTTGTCTCAAAAGAAGACCTGATCCAATGTGTATGGTCAGAGCGAATCCCAAATTGTGTAGGCGGAATTGATGTAAGTAATGAAGAAATCAATTCCATCATTTATCGGATACGCAAAAAAACAAAGCTTGTCATTAGCATTGAAAACATAAGAGGAAAAGGATACATTCTTTCTTTTATTAATGAAAAAAATAGCGTGATTTAAAACGGTTTTGGCAAAAAAAGACGACAAACTCTCTTATGTTTGTCGCCTTTTTTAAGTTCTTCATTATTTTTTCTTTTCATCCTCTTTTTCAATTTTCTCTACAGGGGAATGACCCATCCAATCTTCTTGCTTCATCCGTTTTTTTCGTCTTCTTTGCGATACAACAATGACAAGAATAATAAGAACAATTAAAAGAAGAGGAACTCCGAAAGCTCCATAAAGAATATTAAAAAGACCATCAAAAAATTCTGACATGGTGTACCTCCTTGTGAATGCCTTTGCTGACTGCTCTTCGCACTTTTTCGCTTTCTATATATAACTTTCCCATTTCATTCTTTTCTAAACGCTAGATTTTGGTGATAGTAGCTGGTCTTTTAAAAGCAAAAATCTCCTTCGTATGTAAGGAGATTTTTGTACAGTCGTATATATTAACTTTAAAATGGACTTCATAAGCAGAAAGGAACCTCCAGCTCAGCTTATTTCTTCTCAGGAAGCTTTTCCAAATAATCAATTGCCTCTTTCAACGTGCTTACTGGGACAATTTTTATATCTGTATATCCTTCTTCCTTCATTTGTTCCTTAATTTCCTTTTCATTTGTATCGTATTCATTTATATCTCTTGGATAAAAGAATATTTCTACATCTGCTTTATGCGCAGCAACTATTTTGTGCTGAATTCCGCCGATTTGCCCTACGTTTCCTTCTGCATCCATTGTGCCAGTACCAGCAATTTTATATCCTTTTGTTAAATCCTCTTCCACAATTTGATTATAAACCTCTAAAGAAAACATCAATCCAGCTGAGGGACCACCAATATTTTCACTATTTATCGCAACATCAATGGAAGGTTGAATCGTCATATTATCTTCAGGAGCAATTCCGATTCCGACTTGTCCTGTCTTTTTATCTAATTCAATTACTTCAATAGCTGCTTCCTTCTTTTTCTTGTCATGCATAAATTCAAGCTGAACGGTGTCTCCTGCTTGCTTCTCTTTTAAATACGCGATTAACGCTTCACTTTTCGCAAATTCTTGTCCATCAACCTTTTTGATAATATCCCCAACTTGAATAATGGATTTGGCTTTGGAGTTTTCTAATACTTGAGCAACGAAAATACCATTATATTCGAACTGAACTTTTTTTCCTGCTTCATGAAGGCTAGCAATAATAGCATTTTGCTTAGAGGTATCCATCATGTGAAGCAATAACTTGTTGTATTCTTCATCACTAAGATTCCCTCTTACCTCTTCTTCTTTTCGTATTTCCGTATGTGGTGCGACTAATCCGTATAGATATATATATGGATTATTTGCCTTAATCGAATAAACAGTTGTTAAATTAAGGCTTCCTTTTTCCGATTTTGTTCCATCTTCTACCGTCACTTTTGGCGCAAGTGCCTCAATAGAGCCTGGCTGATTTAAATAATAAGGGGTTGGGATAAATAATAGAATAATGAGTACCCCAAAAAGTATGGCTAACCACTTTTTTGAAAAGATGCTTTTTCTTGATTTATTCATATTTACATACTCCTTAGGATGTTATTTTACTTATATAAATATTTACATATTTCGCATTAAAAAAGAATGAATTTCAGATAGGTTTTCCATTAAAAGAGGATATTTCATTCAAGGTTTTTCGCAATAATTGTACACCCGCTTCGATTTCTTCTAAAGTTAGTCCTCCATACCCCATCACAAATCTGTCTTTATGCTTCCCTTTTTCTAAACTATATTGTTCGATCGGATATACCTTCACTCCGGATTCCTGAATTTTATGTATTAATGCTGGCTGAAAATCGATGCCGGGAATTTCTACTACTAAGTGCATACCTGCTGATTTACCAATGATTGTAGCATATTGAAAATTTTGCTGAATAGCTGAAACTAATCGCTCTCTTTTCTCTTTATATATTTTTTTCATTTTCCGAACATGCCGATCTAAATATCCTTCCTTGATAAAACGTGCTAATACTAATTGTTCCAGTGAGGAAGTATGCCGATCTGAAAACCATTTAATTTGTTCAAAGGAATCAACTAATTCCTCTGGCAAAATAGCATAGCCAATACGTAATCCAGGGGAAAGAATCTTGCTAAATGTCCCCACATAAATAACATGGTTTGGCGCTATTCCTTGAATGGATGGGACAGGAGCTCCTTCATAGGTAAATTCACTATCATAATCATCTTCTACAATATAGCAATTCATTTTTTGAGCGTATTCTATTAATTGTAGCCTTCTTTGAATAGAAAGAATACCACCTAACGGAAACTGATGGGAAGGAATAACAAAAACAAAGCTTGGGGCATCTTGCGGTAAGCCATTCGGATCAATTCCGTTTTCATCTACGGGAACAGGAATAATTTTCGCCTTGCTATAAGTAAAAATATTCCTCATTTCATCTGTTACCGGATCTTCCACTGCAATTGGATTATCGTCTTTGCCAAGCATTTCTGTAATGAGCTTCAGACCTTGAGTAGCACCAGATGTAATAAAAATTTGCTCCGCCCTGCATTGTACCCCTCTGACTCTTTTTAAATAGTTAACGAGTGCATCCCTTAATTCAGCTGATCCTGATGCCTCTCCATATCCAAAGGCTTCCTCTGATGAATGCAAACAAATTTCCTTCGATAATTGTGCCCATTTTTTCCTAGGAAAATAATCGATCGCTGGGTTGCCTGCCTTAAAATCGATAAATACTTTTGCGGAATCATTATTTTTTTTAGGAAAATCCATTTTCTTTTTTCTTTCCATAAATGGAAGAGAAGTACCTTGTGCTACAAATGTTCCTGATTTTGGTCTAACCTCTAAATATCCTTCTGCAATTAATCGCTCATAAGCTTCTAAAACAATATTCCGAGAAACGCCAATAGAACCTGCCAATTCTCTTGATGAGGGCAGTTTTTCTCCTTCCTTTAATTGCTTTTCCAATATGCCATTTCGAACTTGATCATATATTTGATGCGTAAGAGAAATAGATTGCGAACGATCAATTGTAATAAAGATCATGGAAAATCCTCCTAAACAAAAGCTAACTGGTACTATAAAAGTATATAATTTCTGGCTCTATTCTATACCAGTATACCATGTTATCATGGGGAAAAATGGCCGAAAAGGAGTTTATAAATGAAAACAATTGGACTAATAGGTGGATTAAGCTGGGAATCAACAGCAGATTATTATCGATATATTAATACATTTGTAAAAGAACAAATGTGCGGACTACACTCCGCAAAATGCCTTCTTTATTCTTTTGACTTTGAGGAAATTGTGGCCCTTCAAAAAGCAGGACATTGGGAAAAAGCAACGGAATTAATGATAAATGCTGCAAAAACATTGGAAGCTGGTGGAGCAGATGTACTATTAATCTGCACAAATACAATGCATAAGATGGCAAAAGAAGTACAAGCATCCGTCTCTATTCCCCTGCTTCATATTGCAGAGGTTACGGGAAACGAAGCGAAAGAGGCCGGTTTGAAAAAGGTCGGCTTATTAGGAACCATGTTTACAATGGAGCATTCTTTTTATAAAGAAGCTCTGTTACATCAAGGGATCGAAACGATTGTCCCTGAGAAAGAAGATAGAGAAGCCGTGCATCGCATTATATTTGATGAATTATGTAAAGGAATCATCCTTCCTGAATCGAAGGAAATATATTTGCGTATTATAGAAAAACTTCTTTCTAACGGTGCTGAAGGTATAATATTAGGATGTACAGAGATTCCCTTACTTATCAAACAAGAAGATAGCGCTATTCCATTATTCGATACAACCTTCCTACATGCGAAAGCTGCTGTTTCCTATGCTCTTGGCAAAGAATTCGCTATCGAAAATAGCTAATTCACACGAACAAAAATTCAGACTGCTACTAAATTACTAGGATACCTTTATCCTAGTTTTTTTTACATGTTCTCTAAACTACTGTAAAACAAGCTTAACTTCCTTCCACGATAATAAAGGCAGTCAAAAAAATGGAGGGAAAAAACTTGAACTTTAAATCATGGAAAAAAAAGATGCTCCCAATCGCTGTAATATCCTCTTTATCTATTGCTGGATTAGCAACAGTACTAACAGGAACAGAGGCTGAAGCAAAAAACTGGACAAGCAGTAATGGGAAACCGAAAAACATAATCTTCCTTATTGGAGATGGGATGGGCGTTTCTTACACCTCCGCTTATCGATACTTAAAAGATAATCCAGAAACAAAAGTGGCGGAAAATACATATTTCGATCCCTATTTAGTAGGACAGCAGATGACGTATCCAGAAGATCCTGCACAAAATGTGACGGATTCTGCCTCTGCAGCAACTGCTATGTCAGCTGGGATTAAAACATACAATAATGCGATTGCAGTAGATAATGACGAGACCGAAGTGAAAACGGTCTTAGAAGCTGCAAAGGAAAAAGGAAAATCCACTGGTCTTGTTGCAACATCTGAAATTACCCATGCGACACCAGCATCCTTCGGGTCACATGATGTTAGCCGCAAAAACATGAATGCCATTGCAGATGATTATTTTGATGAATTGATTAACGGCAAGCATAAAATCGATGTTCTCTTAGGCGGAGGTACAGATCTTTTCATTCGTCAGGATAGAGACTTAACGAAGGAATTCAAGCAGGATGGCTATAATTATGTATCAAATCGAAGTGAATTACTGAAAAACAAAAATACTCAGGTTCTTGGCTTATTTGCCGAAGCAGGCATGCCGAAAATGATTGATAGGGAAAAAGAAACTCCTTCTTTAGAGGAAATGACCAAAACGGCGATTGAAAGCTTAAACAAAAATAAAAAAGGATTCTTCCTTATGGTAGAAGGCAGTCAAATCGACTGGGCTGGTCATGATAATGACATCGTTGGAGCAATGAGTGAGATGGAAGATTTCGAAAAAGCATACAAGGCAGCAATTGACTTTGCGAAGAAGGATAAGAACACATTAGTTGTTGCTACTGCAGACCACTCTACAGGAGGCTTTTCCATTGCTGCTAATGGGGATTACAACTGGTATGGCGAGCCAATTAAAGCTGCAAAACGGACACCTGACTTTATGGCTGAATTAATTGTGAATGGCGCTGATGTGGAATCTACTTTAAAAGATTATATCAATCTATCTTTAAAGCAAGAGGAAATCGAAGCCGTTCAAAAAGCTGCCGATACAAAGAACCTTACAACGATTGACAATGCCATTGAAGATATCTTTAATAAACGAACCAATACTGGATGGACAACTGGCGGTCATACTGGCGAAGACGTACCTCTCTATGCCTATGGACCTTCTAGCAACCTTTTTGCAGGACAGAAAGACAATACAGACCAAGCGAAGATTATTTTCGGCTTATTGAATGCGAAAGTGAAGATACAAGATAATTAATAAAAAGCTTCCCTTCCTCTTCTGATGAAGGGAAGCTTTTCCGATTAGGAGGGACAACCTTGAAACAAACTTATCTCTATTTATTTGCCTTACTTTTACTGGCTGGATGCAGCAGCAATCAAGAGCCAATTACAAAAAATATTAGCATGGAGACGATAGAAACAGACAAACAAGCCGTAAATGTCAGAAAAGTGTCGACTGATGCCTATATTCCTAACCCTCAAGTGATTGATGATGCTTCTTTAGTGAGTGCCGGCGATTTCTACCGTGATAGAAAAGGAGAAGCAACCTTAAAGGCTATTGATAGACAAGCAAAGAGCTTAACCATCGATTCCATTAAGCTGACAGTTAAAGATGCAAAGCTTATCGATTATAGACCAGCATACAGCTTAATTGACTTTTATCATACGTATACACATGAGGAGCAATTCACCTTTATCAAGTTTTTTGTGGAAATCGAAAACCTTTCCGATAAAGAAAAAAATTTCTCTCCTGTAGCCTTTATTCAAACAAATGCTGATGAAATGATCACTTGGGAGAATGACATCTACTTGGAAGAGCTTAACGGAGTTTTAAATGCTGGAGAACGAAAAAAGGGCAATATAGGCTTTATTGTGGAAAATGCTGCAATTGACAAAATTCAACTAAGCACGAGTGATGTTTATAATCAGCAAGAAAAGCAATTGGCCGGAGCAAAAACGCTTGATTTCATCTTTGAATAAATATTTCTTAAGGCTTTTAAATCAATGAAAGACAAAGCATTAACAAGGGGCTGGGACAAAACTTAATAGCCAATCTGTAAAGACGAACAATCCCTAATTTACCTATTAAATAAAGGTTCCTTTTTTATACTGATTATTTATGTTTTAAATATAGTCAAGTGTAAAAACGAATTTGTTCCATTACGCTACAGACACTCGCTTTCCGCGGGGAGGAAGCTGAGCCTCCTCGCTGCGCTGCGGGGTCTCAGCCTTTCCTCTATTTCCCGCAGGAGTCGAGTGTCTTCCGCTCCATTCCACTCCGTTTTTAAAGGCTATTTCCTAAAAAAATATTGTTTTTTTAATAAAAAATAAATTAATAGGAAATATGGAGCAGCCTGAATACACGGAGACTCCTGTGGGATTAGCGAGACAGCCTGAGACCCTGCAGGCCAAAGGCAGACCGCGGCTTTAGCGCGAGCCCCACGGAAAGCGGAGTGTATTCAGGCTGCGGGTGATAACAACTGAAACAGCTTTTTTAAAAGCTAATTAAAAAGCCAAACAATCATACGAAATTTCGTGTAATTGTTTGGCTTTCACCTAGCTAGAATGCTTATGTCCCATCCTCTCTTGTTGCTTATGGGAAGTACCAATGCTTCTATTTTAGAATATAATTAGCTATTTGATAAACGAATCCTATTTCCAGAAGGATCAGCTGTATAGCATGTTCCCGCTTCTTCTGTAATCGTTGCTCCTAGCTCAGTAAGTTTTTGTTTTATTTCTTCTAATTTCTCTTTACCAGGTATGTTCAATTCATAATAAGCTAATCCAACCTGATTCTTATTTGGCACAGGAGCACCAACTCCATTCCAGACATTTAAGCCGATATGATGATGATAGTGTCCAGTCGAAAGGAAAAAAGCCTGTGAACCATATTTTTGCACAACATCAAAACCTAATCCCTTTACATAAAAATCAACGGTCTCTTTTAACTCTGCAACATGTAAGTGGATATGTCCAAGAATTGTTCCTTCAGATAGACCGTTCCATGGACGATTACTAGAAGCTGCGAGAACTCCTTTGGTGTCCATATAGGCGGTATCCATTCTAACAAAGTCTCCATCCCATACCCAATCTGTTGATTTTCGATCGCGATAGATTTCAATTCCGTTTCCATCTGGATCAGCTAAATAGATCGCTTCGCTGACATCATGATCCGAAGCTCCCTGTAAAGGATATCCCGTTTCTAATATATGATTTAATATCATCCCTAACTGCTCTCTTGATGGAACTAGTATCGCAAAATGATAAAGCCCTGTAGTTCGCATCTTTTTTGGTTCGACTTGATCTAATTCCTCTATAAATAGGAATGCCTCACCTGCTCCTGCACATAAAGCTGCTTTTTTCTTCTCCTGACTTGCGATAGAAAAGCCAATCACTTCCTTATAAAATAAAAGGGACTTTTCTAAATCAGATACTTTTAATGTAACACTTTTCGTATAAATATTTGGATCAGCATGAAATGTCAATTCTCTCTCCTCCTAACCACTTCCACTTACTTTATGTAAGTAATTTTATTTTAATAATTAACCATTGTAAAGTAATCTTATTACGTTTCACAATATTTTTACTTAAAATAATAATTATTGTATAATAATTGGAAGGGGGGATGTAAAATGAACCAATCGACGATTTGTCCTCGGTTTGAAAAAGCAATGAGTATTTTAAGCCAACGCTGGACTGGTTTAATTATTTATCAGCTATTAAACGGTCCTCAACGCTTCTGTTCTATCGAATCCTCCATTGGAATAAGCGGAAGACTTTTATCGGAGAGATTAAAGGATTTAGAGCAAGCTGGAATTGTAGTAAGAGAGGTTTACCCTGAAACTCCTGTTAGAATTGAATACTCTTTAACAGAAAAAGGGCGTTCATTAGAACCAATTATGAAAGAAATTGAACATTGGTCCCACTCTTGGCTAGAAGTGTAATATCATTATATAAGGATATCGCTGCAGTATCTTCCCGTGCTTACTGCAATGATATCCTATTTACTATTTAGAACGTTTTAATCCTCATCTTTAATATCCAAATCTTCAGGAATCGGTTCGCTCCATACTTCTTCTACAAACTTTTTGTATTTTTCTACTTGCTTAAAATGCGTATTAAATTGCTCTTTATTAATAAGATAATCCTTCCCATCATAAATTGCCCTGATTTGGTTTTGTAAAATAAGATTTTCCACCTTTATTTCTGAAATCGAAAGTAACTCTGCGGTTTCCTTCACTGATAAATACATCGATACACCTCTTTTTTATCCAATTGCTATTTTTCTTTACACGGACTCCATTTAAAATTAACTCTTTCTTTATATTGCCTTCATTATCAATCTGTATAGTTAAGATATCGGCACAATCAAAGGAGGATGCATAAATGAGTTTCGTTCTAAACAGCTTATTTTTAGTAATGATCTTTTGTTGTTTCTCTTTCATATTTTATCAGTCTTTCTTCTCTAAAACTAGAAAGTCAAATGCTCTACGTTCTACATCTATCAAATTAGAGAAAAATTCCTGTGACACTGAAAATACAGGAGTATTCTCAAAGGATATCAAACTATACGCAGAATAGCGTTCCTTCCTAAGTAGAATGAACTCTTTCTACAAACTCCCAACAATTTTATACAGACATTTTTATAAAAAGAAAGATCATCCTTTCTTTTTAAGTTGATCGGGATGATCTTAATTCCTCTAATGATAGATAGCTGGTTTCCCCTTTTGAAAATGGAAAAGCCACTCCTCCAAAGCGAAGATATTCATCGGTTTTGCATAATAATATCCTTGGATAATCGGCAATTCATTGATAGAAGATAAATATTCAATTTGTTCTTCTCTTTCCACCCCTTCTATCACAATGCTCAAATGCAAGGAGCTTCCGAGGGCCATAATAGCTTTAATAATTTCTCCATCTTTTTGCGATTCAGGAACCCCATCAATGAAGGATTTATCAATTTTCAATGTGTTAACTGGGATTCTTTTTAAATAAGATAAAGAGGAAACCCCTGTTCCGAAATCATCGAGTGCTACTGTAAATCCTACATTTCTGAAAGCCTGAACGGATTGAATAGCTCCTTCAATATTATCAACAGCACTTGTTTCTGTTATTTCTAATTCTATTAAATGAGGGCTTAACTCGTATTTCTCAACATTGGTTGTTAAGCTTGTCATTAGTCTTGGAGAGGTCACATAGGAACCAGGAATATTAATAGCTACAGGCATATTTCTATCTTGCTGTTTCCATATGGCAATTTGCTTGCACACCTCTTCAATGACCCAATCTGCGACATCACACATTTTATCAGATGCCTCTAAAATAGGAATAAAAACTCCTGGTGAAAGCTCTCCATATAAAGGATGATTCCATCTTAATAATGCCTCTAATCCTGCTACTTTCCTTGACTTCAAAAATACTTTCGGCTGATAGACTAAGTATAATTGTTTTTCTAAAAGCGCATCCTCTATCTCACTCACAAGATGATTAGCAAATGTCTGTTTATGTTTTTCTTGATCGTACGTTATGATTTCATTTTCAAAGCGAATGGAATAATGGGTTAAAACAGCAATAGCATTTTTATATAACTGCTTGGGAGACCTTCTTATCTCATTAATAGATAGTGCGATTGCTGTCTCTACTTTGATGATTCGATCATCAATCGTCACCGGACTAGATAAAATAGTAGTTAAATGATTCAATTCTATGATTAATTTTTCTAAATCATCAGGAGTCATACTTAAGAATGCAAATCGATTCCCTTCTAATCGGAACAATTCTATATTGAGTGGCATTAACTTTGTACATAATTCTTCAATATAACAAATAATCTTATCACCAAAGTAATAACCGTACTTACCATTCCATTTATTTAAATCATGAATATGAAGAATTGCCAGACCACTAATAGAAGCAGATGATTCAATCAGCTTTTCGAACTGTCTTCGGTTTGGAAGCTTCGTTAATGCATCAAAATAGTTTAAGCGGTAGTCTACATAGCGATCTAGCAGGCTAGACAAAATAGAAATTAATAAAATAATAAAGATACCAATGGTTACACCAAGAATAATTGCTTTGATACTAACATGATGTGCGTGCACATGAATAAGCTCCATTTCCGAATCTACATAATACCGGACGGCATACATGCCTGTATAATGCATACTCGATATCGTTACACCCATTAAAAGGGAGGTAACAATTTTAACAATAAAGTTATTCATATATTGCTGTAGCCTCAAAAAAATAAACAGCGAAAAAAAGGACGCTAGAATAGCAATGAGGACAGATAAAATAAAATAACCAAAATGGTAGGCATAATCAGCCTCTGAAATCATTGCTTTCATTCCAATATAGTGCATGCAACTTATGCCAATCCCCATAAATATTCCAGCAAAACCAATCGATTTACTAGATTTTTTTGCCTTACTCGATATACTGAAAGCTAAGAATGTAGCTAATATAGCTGGCACTATAGAAAGAATCGTTAATGGTATATTGAAACTCATTTCAATCGGAAGCATAGCTGCACTCATTCCAATAAAATGCATGGACCAAATTCCGAATCCCATTGTAATAGAAGCTAAACCTAACCAAATATACCGGTGAAAAAAACTATGATAAACAATACGCTCATTCATAGAAAGTGACGTATAGGAAGCTAAACACGCAATAAAGACCGATAAAACAATAATAGGAATGGAATACTCAACCTGTATATAAGTTACTTGATCAACGCTTGGCAATGTAAAAATAGTAATTTCCCCTCTATAAATACGCATGAGGGATATCTCTTTTTTATCAGGTTCTATTCCCATTTACGTATTTTACAATTTTAAAAAAGACTTCACTAAGTCTTTTTACCTATACAATTGAATATATAGGATAAGTCACCTTTATACAATATTTTGATTTGAGGTATTATTTCCCATACTAATCATAGTTAGTAAACTGACTTATAAATAATAAACTTGTCCTTATCCTTATTTTTCCCTACTTGTACTTCTCCTACTATAGAGAAAGAGGGGTGATTCTCCATATAAAATCGGTATTCATCGGAAGGAAAATATAGGATTATCCGTACTTCACGATTTCCCTCTTCCAGCGAATACATGATATTGCTGATAATCCTTCGAAAGATTTGAATGGAAAAAGGATTAAAAAAGTAAAAATAGTTTTCTTCTTTTCGAATCGAGTAATCTTCTGCTGTCCCTAGATAAAAGCTTATCTTTTCTTTTGATTTCTTCCTACGTTTCGTGTATTTTTGCAAATTAACAAGAGCATCCTGATAAAATTCTTCATTCATTTCAATTCCGGTTACAGTAGATTGAAATAAATAATGAATGAAAAAGTTCAAGCGACCTTTCCCACATCCAAAATCGACTACATGATCGGTTTCTCGAAGTGGGAATTTGTCTAATAACTGTTCTAGATGATTATATGGAGTTGGTTCATACCGATGATAGTGGTACGATTTATTAAAACCTACTTGTTTTTCTTCGGTTTCGATATGTAGTAATTTGTCGTAATTCAATGTAAACACCTTTTTTCATCATTCCTAAGCATCTCCTAGAACAAGATGTAAGAATAAATTTTTCAGTTTATCTTATCTATTTTCATCTCACGATATTCGTTTGGGGAAACGCCTACTATTTTTTTAAATACTTTGCGAAAATATTTGTCATCTTGGTAACCAATCATATTTGCAATATCGTACACTTTTAGATTACTACTTTTCAATAATTCTTGCGCTTTTTTAATTCGTATAGATATTAGATACTCGGAAATATTTATATGGTATTCCTGTTTGAATTTTCTCGATATATATTCTCTGCTTATGTAGAAATGCTCCGAAATTTCCTGAAGTTTAATCTCCCTATGAAAATTTGCTTTTACATACTTTTCAATTTCGTGGATAATATTTTGGGACTTTCTAGTATTCTGTCTTTTGACTCGTTTAAGAAACAACGCAATTTCTCTTTTCTTCCTGTCTTTATATGCTTCTAATTGAAATTCATCCTCTTTATTAATAAATGGATAAATTTGCTCCTCTAAATCTGTAGATAGGCTATATGGAAGGTTAAACTCCTTGTGCCATCTAGCACTTATCATCTGATATTCATTTTCCAAATGAAAAAGCTGCCTGAAGGTTAAATGCTGGTTATTAATTAAATCTGTTTGAATTTGTCCAATAAGTGACTGAAAAGCATGCAATTCACCTGTTTGAATGGCAATTTTAATGGAACTAGCATAAGCCATTAAGCTTTTAATCTCTTTCTCTTCATTTTCCATAACAATCCTTTCTTGGCGATTTCTCAAAACATTTCTATTCATTATAATAGACTTAGCATGTTGATAAGAAAGATTCAGTTGTGTCACCGAGTCTACTTCTCTACCAATTGCAATCGTACAAGTTAATCCTAATATGTTTTGAATGTTAGTATGTATTTCATTGATTATGAAAACTGATTCTGCTTTATTCTTTTTTAAAAGAAGGACAATTTCTCCTTTCCTTGTTATATAATGAAAGGCAATTCCATTACTATTCTTGCTAAGCTGCTCATTTATTATATTTAATAGAGTAAAAAAGGTAAGATCTTTATCCCCGTTAAATTGCTCAATAGCTACATTGCTTACTTGTAGAAGTCCAATTGTATATGTTTGTGCTTTCGCTAAATGAAATTCTTCCCACACACTTTTGACTACTGGATCATTGTTAATAATTTGTGTTAACTTTTGATCTCGATATGCCGGCTTCATTTTATTAATAAGCTGGTTTTTACTCCGTTTATTTTTCCTTTCCTTTTCCTCCTGCTTCCACTCTTTCACGACTCTTATTAATGTATCATTGAGCATTTCCGGATCAATTGGTTTCAACAAATAGTCTGAGCTACCATAATGCATCGCTTTTCTCATATAATGATAATCATCATAACCAGTAACAACAATCGTCTTCCCTTCGGAATAATGCTCATCCATCCATTTTAACAGCTGAGTGCCATCGACTTTAGGCATTTTCATGTCAGAAAATATAATTTCAGGATTGAATGATTGAATGATTTGAATTGCATCTTCTCCATTACTTGCTTCGTAAATTTCCGTAATCTCATTTCCTTCCCAGTCAGCAAGAAGCTTAATTCCTTCTCTTACATGTCTTTCATCATCAACGATTAGTGCCCTCATATCCTTCCACTCCCTCTTGTAAAGATACTGGAATCCGAACCATTACCGTAAACTCCTTATTCTCCACACTTTCCATTACTAAGGTGGCTTTTTCCCCATAGTAAAGCTGCAAACGATCGTAAATATTCTTTAAACCAATTGATTCTTGTTCTGTTCCCTCCTTCATTGTTTCTCTTCGATATAGTCCTTTGCGAATTAACTCCAATTTTTCTTTATTTACACTTCTTCCATTATCCTGAACAATAAAAATTAATTGATTCTCCTTCATATATGAACTGATAGATATTGTTGCATCCCCTATCTTCTCGCTAAACCCATGTTTAAAGCAGTTTTCGATGATTGGTTGGAGAATCATTTTTGGAACGTAAACTTCTTCCGTATCTGGTGCAATATTCATCGTTATGTTCAACTCTTCCTCAAATCTTTGTTTCTGGAGATTAAGATAAGATTTAGTGTGTTTTATTTCTTTAGAAAATAGGACCATTTCTTCTCTCATATTCATGCTGTATCGCATCATATCCGATAAGGAAGTCAATAGGGAATAGACAGGAACTGCCTTCATCTTTAGAGCAAGTGTGCCAATAGACTGAAAGCTATTGTATAAAAAGTGAGGATTTACCTGCGATTGTAATACTTTCAACTGTGCTGATTTATTTTCCAATTGTAATTTATATTCTTGGTCTATTAATCGATTGATTTGTAATACCATCGATTTAAAACGTCTCCCAAGCATACTAATCTCATCATTACCTCTAATTTCAAAATCCGCCTCAAAAATGCCTTGCTCCACCTTTTTCATATTTTCGATTAAAACCTTGATTGGGGCTGTAATTTTAAAGGAAATAACCATGGTTATAATTAAAACAACGATTAAAGCTAATAAGGCAATGATCGTATTCATATAGGCTGTTTCCTTTGCACTTTTGTATAGACTAGAGTAGGGAATGCTTTTTATCATATACCAGCTGTTATCCTGAACAGCAATTTTTTCATAAAAAATTACCCCTGAAAAGTCCTTACTGTCCCATTCCATGTTATTTTTGTGAGGATTATTCTGTATTGCATGAATCCATTCATCCTTACTTGTCTTGCCTATTAAAGCATTATTAGAAGAGTAAATAATCGTTCCATTCTCATTTACAATGGAAAGGTTTTCACTATCCTTATATAATCTATTCACTATCCCATCTATTTTAGAAAGATTTATATCAATAGACATAAACCCTAGGATGTCGTTAGATGGTACATTTCTAATTTTATTGTGAAAAGAAAGTACTGTTGACTTCTCAGAGTTAGGAATAATCGATAAGCCATTGTAACTGTAAATCATATGTGGTGGTTCTATTAATGAATAATTTGTTTCACCCTGCTCTAATTTTCGGTAATAAGGATGAAAATAGATATTTTGATTTTTGCCTCTCCCACTTATTCGAGAATGATAGTTTGTAAAAGAGTCACTCCCTTTATTAATATATAGATGCATTTGTTCTATTTCAGAACGAGAATTATATACATAAGCTAAAACTCGACGGACCTCCTCCATATTCTCTTTGTTATTCTCCTCAATCCCTTGAGTCAACACATTCATAAAAGGAGTATAACGATATAAAACAGTGGACATTAATGCAATATCCTCCAAGTAAGTAGTTAGCTCTTCCTTCCCTTTCTCCATCAACTCTGTGTTATAAGTAAAGGACTCCTTGTTAATGTTATTGATCGTCTGTGAATAAGTAAGAATTATACCGGTTCCAAAAGGAAGAATAGTAGCAAGAAGTAAAAAAGTCATCAGTTTTTTCCGTATACCCCATTTCATTTATGGTCGAGAAATTTCAAATAACTTTAATTCCAATCTATAGAACGAAAGGTTGTTATTCTAAAAATCTCTCTCCCCTCCTCTCAAAATAGTATCCATAAAAATAATACAAAAGGATTGGTCAATATATTACACCTTCCTCGTCAATGTAAACGGTTACCTAAATTAATAAACTCATTATATTATAAATATAGGAGGTGCAGAAAGTGAATAATCAAAATAATGTAGAAAAAATAATTCCCCCCCTTGTTCAACAGTCAAATGTGAGTAGAAAACATTCACTCTCTACAAAAAGAAAGAAAAACTGGAAGGAAGTGGGGTTATTTTCCCTGTTTGTAGGTCCAGTCTTTATTGCGTTTACAATTGTGGTTCTCGTTCCATTTTTTTCTGGCATCTATTATTCATTTACTGATTGGAATGGAATTACAGGAGAAATTAAATGGGTAGGCTTGGAAAACTTCCAGTATATATTTACAGAAGACAAACAGTTTCTTCAGTCATTCAAGCTCACAGCACTATATACCATAGTGGCGATTATTTTGACCAACACAATTGGCTTTGGTCTAGCCTTACTTGTAACTCAAAAATTAAAATCTAGTAATCTATTACGTACGGTGTTTTTTATGCCTAATCTACTTGGTGGCCTGTTGCTCGGTTTTATCTGGCAATTTATATTTATTAGAGGGTTTGCCTCTATTGGTGAGTTAACTGGCATTCCACTATTTGAGCTAGCTTGGCTAGGAGATAAAAATACCGCCTTTTGGGGAATAGTGATTGTCAGTGTTTGGCAAGGTGCAGGATATATTATGCTCATTTATATTGCAGCATTACAAAATATTCCGAAAGAACTAATCGAAGCAGCTAAAATTGACGGAGCAAACCGTTTTCAAGTCCTACGAAACATTAAAATCCCGCTCGTAGCTCCAGCGGTTACGATCTGTTTATTCTTAACAACTGCCTCTTCATTTAAAATATTTGATGCAAACCTTTCCTTGACAAATGGAGGGCCATTTAAATCAACAGAAATGTTAGCGCTTAATATTTATACAGAGGCATTTGTAAATAATCGCTACGGAATCGGGGAAGCGAAAGCACTTATCTTCTTTATTGTCGTGGCAACAATCTCCATTATACAGGTCATGATTACAAAGAAAAAAGAGGTGGAATCTTGATGGAGAATAAATACACTAGCAAAACGTTTTTAATAGAATTGTTCGGTATAATACTAGGTTTGCTCTTTTTAATTCCATTTTATTATGTTATTTCTAATTCACTAAAATCATTTGCCGAAATATTAACCAATACATCCGCTTTACCAAGTTCCCTTCATTTCGAAAATTATCTTAATGCATTCGAAAAGTTAGATTTTCTAAAAGTATTTAGCAACTCTCTCCTTGTAACCATCGCAAGCAATCTTGTACTAGTAGTATTCTGTTCGATGGCCGCTTATATGCTTGTCCGAACAAAAAAGAAAATAAGCAATATAATCTTTATGGCCTTTGTTGCCGCAATGATTATTCCGTTCCAATCCATCATGATTCCACTAATTAAAACTGCCTCCAGTTTAAACTTACTTAACAGTATTGGGGGTCTAGTCTTCATGTATTTAGGCTTTGGATCTGGGATGACAATCTTTCTATACCATGGTTTTATAAAAGGAATCCCAGTGGAATTAGAAGAAGCGGCTATTATAGATGGCTGCTCTCGTTTCGGAGTATTTTGGAGAATTGTTTTTCCCTTATTAAAGCCAATTACAGTAACAATCATTATCCTAAATAGCCTATGGATATGGAATGACTATTTATTACCGTCACTCGTATTACAAAATCCAGAATTGCGGACGATTCCACTTGCAACCTTCTTTTTCTTTGGTCAATATACAAAACAATGGGATCTTGCATTAGCCGCACTTATGATAGGAATCATTCCGTTATTAATCTTCTTCTTTTCCATGCAAAAACATATTATCCAAGGGATTACTAGCGGATCTATTAAATAAGGAGCAAAGAGGTTGTCTTCATAAATAATTTTCTTATTATAAAACTGCCTCTTCCATATAAATACGATATTTTCTATAAACAGGAGGAAATCACATGAAGTTTAAAAAAATGAAAAAGTATTCCTTATTAACTGGTGTCTTAACAGCTTCACTTCTTTTCGCAAGTGCTTGTTCGAATGAGGGGGCCTCAAGTAATAACCAATCTAGTAAAGATGATAAAGTTGTTGTAGATTTATTTAACGGAAAAGTAGAAATAGCGGATCAATTAAAGGCACTAACAGACCAATATACAAAAGAACATCCAGATGTAACATTTAATATTGAAACAGTCGGTGGAGGTGCAGATGGAACAGCAGCCTTAAAAGCGAAATTCGCGTCTAATACTGCTCCTGATATTTTTGGAAACGGTGGGTATCAAGAGGCCTTGACTTGGCTAGATAAATTAGAAGATTTATCGGACCAGCCATGGGTAGGAGATGCTTATGAAAGTGCGTTAGTTCCTATGACAGTTGATGGCAAAATCTATGGACAGCCTGTGAATTTAGAAGGCTACGGCTTTGCCTACAATAAAGAGTTATTTAAAAAAGCAGGAATTACCGAACTACCAACTACATTTTCTGAATTAGAAGCTGCAGCAGAAAAACTAAAAGCTGCTGGCATTACTCCTTTTTCCATTGGCTATGGAGAATGGTGGGTATTAGCTAATCATGGACTGAATGTGCCATTTGCATATCAAGATGATGCAGACGCATTTATCAAAGGATTAAATGATGGCTCTACAAAAATTGAAGGCAATGAACACTTTGATAAATACTTTGATTTACTAGATTTAACGATTGATTATGGTAATAAGAACCCGTTAACAACAGACTATAATACGCAAGTAACTTTGTTTGCAACTGGCGAAGCAGCAATGATTCAACAAGGTAACTGGATTCAGCCAATGATAGATAAAATTACTCCTAACTTGGAAGTAGGCTTTATTCCAATGCCATTAAGTGATGATGAAGCAAAATCAGATAAACTAATGGTTGATGTTCCTACAAACTGGGTCGTTCATAAAGATGCTCCTGAAAAAGACAAAGAAGCAGCCTTAGATTTCTTAAACTGGATGGTAACTTCCGATTTTGCAAAAGAATCAATTGTAAAAGATTTCAAGTATGTTCCTGCATTTGAAACAATCCAAGCAACCGCAGATGACATTGGTCCATTAGGAGCTGAAATTCAAAAGTATTCACAGGAAGGAAAAACCTATACTTGGCAATTTATGAAATATCCTGATGGTGCTGGTCAAGAGTTCGGAGCTAGCCTACAGGCATATGTCGGAAAACAAAAATCACGTGAGGATACAATGAAAGCATTAGATGAAACTTGGGCAAAGCTTAAAAAATAGGCAATGCAAACTAATTATGCATTCTCTACCTAATCTTAACAATTTTTTTAAAATTTATTGATAATTTCGTCATATATTATTCATATTATTTGGTTATGATAAATCTATAGTCATTAATAGCTTTTTCAAGTCCCCCCTTGAAATTGATAGATGTAAGGAGTGCCATCGTAAATGGCCCTCCTCTTTTTTTGGCCAGTTAAAAGCCCCTACTAAGGCACCGTGAAATAAAGGAAACAAGAAGAGTAATATCATTCAATGTTTACTTACGCAACTAGATGTCCGGAGCTAGTTCATGTAACTTATACTTTTTTGCCTAAGAACAAAAAAAAGACTCTTCACAATAGAGAGTCTGGTTTACAGGATGAAAGTATCTATTAAATTAGTCCAATATTTTTATTTTCACTGTCTTGCGTCCCCAAGCCTTTGCTTTGCTAGTTGATGACACTAAGACATCGATTTTATGCCCTTTAATGGCCCCGCCAGTATCTCCGGCAATAGCTTCTCCATATCCTTCTACCCAAACCTTTGAACCTAATGGGATGACTGCTGGATCGACTGCAATTAACTTCATATTCTTATTCTTTTTTATATTATATCCAAGAGCTGTAAAATCAGATTTTGTATCTTGATGACTATAGGCAGTTGCCGTTACATAGATAACATCTTTATTGCTAGAAGACTTACTAGAAGTTTTTTTGCTAGAAGATGCTTTACTTGTAGACGGTTTACTTGATACACTTGCCACTTTATTTGATGTAGTTATCTTCTCTGTACTACTCTTCTTTGCTTCTTTTTGTTCATTCTTTATCGCAGATTCTGCTGCACTTATTTGTGCAAGCACGGCATTTTTTTGGCTTTCAGCTAGTTCCACTTCTTTCGAAACAGCCGCAAACTTTTTCTGCACAGCTGAAACTGCTTCTTGTCTTTTAGCAAGATTTTGTTGCAGTTCATTTTGAGAATCTGCTAGTTGATCATATTGCGCTGTTAATTCTTCTTCTTGCTGATCAATTGCTAGTTTCTCTTCTTCAATTTTCTTCAGATCTGCTTCCTGCTGATCTAATATATTTTTATCACCATCGAAAATAATTGAAATAGCTGTTGCTCTACTAACAAAGTCAGCAAAGTCCTTTGCATTTAACAGAACTTCTAAAACGACATTCGTTTGATCTGTATTCTGCAAGGAAACTAGGCGCTCTTTCATAACGTCTTTACGTGCTAGTACTTTATCCTCTAGAACAACAATCTCTTCTTTCTTTTTCTCTATCTGTTGTTGTGTTTCTTCAATTTTTGCCTGCAGATTTGCTATTTTCTCTTTATTCTGCTGCATCACTGTTTCAACGGCTTTTAAGTCTTCTTGAACAGCTTCCAACTCACTTAAAGTTTTTTGCTTTTCTGCTTCTTTTTCGTTAATCAATTGCTCATTTTCGTTCAATTGATTTTTCGCATCGTTAAGTGTTTCTTGACTCGTTTCTGCTTGTACCATCATCGTTGATGTCAAAAAGATGACACTACTTAACGAAATGGCCATTAGTTTTTTTAAGGAACTCATCTAAAAACCCCTTTCTCTATTGTTATAACACATGAAAGAGGTTTCTAAATTACGATTCTATTAAAATAATAAGTCATTTCCTTTAAAATTAGTTTACAGACATAGAGACAAATATAGATGATTTCCTAGGATTCTGTAGGACTCAACGGGTAAATTCTTGGTTGTAACCTTTGTAATATATCTGTTAATTACTAATATTTATCGTTTTCTAAAATGGATTATATATCCTGTGAGAGCCTTATCATATCCACACACTGAATTTCATTTTCATAGATTTCTTCTTTATAGTTTTTTAGAAAAAAATCTTTCTCAATATGAGTAATTCGAAAACCACATTTTTGATAGAGTGCAAGCTGACCAATGCTACTGTTGCCAGTGCCTACGTCCATCTCTTTATATCCAAGCTTTCTCGCTTCCTCCACCGCATGCATCACTAACTTTTTCCCTAAGCCTTTTCCCTGATAGATTTCAGCGACTGCTAGATTGACCAATTCGATTGATTCCTCTTTTGTTGGTAGCAATACATAAACACCGATAACTTGGTCTTTTTCTTCAGCAATATAGCAGAAACCCTTTTTAAGATATTCTTTTACTAGATTCTCAGATGGATCTGCTGTTAATAATAACTCGATGGGAGGACTCTCCTCTTCTGTTAACTTGCGAACTTCCATCAGCCTTCCATCCTCCCTTCTATAAACAATGCATCATTGCTTCTGCTTTCTCCCAAGGAACCGTATATCCTGCACCCTTTGCGCAAAAAATAGAGGAGGATGTATATTCTGGGTCAGCATTTTTATCATAGCCTAGTCTGTCGATTGCTTCTTGTTCATTATGACAAGGATAGTAACCTGCAAATGTTAAGGAAAGCTGCCCTTTTCCTTGTGTGAAGGATGCAAGGGTCGTACTATATTCCAGAAATGTAGCAACAGGAACTTTTCCTGTAAGAATTGCTTTGTCCTCTATTGTTTCAGGTGTCTCAAATTGTCCGTGTGCCGTTTGGATATCAGACAAAACCCTGCCCATTTGGTCTATATCTACCTTTATTTTGAAAGAATAATACGGCTCTAATAAGCGGTTACACACTTTCTCTAACCCTTGGCGCAATGCTCGATAGGTCGCTTCTCGAAAATCGCCGCCATGTGTATGTTTATTATGGGCTCCTCCAGTCAGAAGGGTAATTCTTACATCCGTTAAAGGAGAGCCTGTTAAAATCCCATGATGGTTTCTTTCAAATAGATGCTGGCGAATGAGATTTTGAATAGCAACGGGTAAATCATCCGTATGACACGCATTCTCAAATACAATCCCCTGATTTCTATTGCCAGGCTCTAATTGGAGATGCACTTCCGCATAATGACGTAATGGTTCAAAGTGTCCGTAACCAATAGTATCTGTTTCAATCGTTTCTTTATACAAAATCTCCGGTCGTTCAAATTGAACCTGTAAAGCAAACCTTTCAAATACAATCTCCTGTAGAACCTCTAACTGTATTTTTCCCATTACATGTAAGTGGATGTCTTGTAGCCTTTCCTCCCATGTCACGTGTAAAGACGGATCCTCAGCTTCTAATATTCGGAAAAACTTAAGTGCCTCCTTTTTATTAATACCTGGTTCAAACACTACTTTTGAACGAAGTGTCGGCACCAATTCATACTCGGCTTTCTCAAGAAGCTTGCCAACTCCATCTCCCACAACTGCTTTCGTAAGACCTGTTACAGCAAAAAGCTCTCCAGCATTGCCCTTGTTTACTTGCTGAAATTGATTTCCATTATATTTACGTATTTGTGTGATTTTCTCAGCCTCGCCATTCCCATACGAAAGCTCCTCTCTCACATGCAATGTACCGCTCTTTGCTTTTATAAAGGTAATTCTCGTACCAGCCTCATCATAGCGAATTTTATAAACCCTTCCCGCGAAGGGTTTATCCTTATTGTACTTTGTTGTTGTTAATCGATCAAAGCAGTCGAAAAATTCTTTTACACCAATATCCTGTAAGGCAGATCCATAGGCACAAGGATATAGACTGGTGGAAGTAATCATTTCTTGCATTTTTTCGATCCAAAACGTTGATTGATAACCCTTTTCCATATAGAAATCAAGGAGCTCTTCCTCACGTTCGGCAATAAATTCGATCAGCTCCTCTGACATATCACTACCATTAAATGAGGAAATATCACAAACATCTGTCGTAAACTGTGAACGTATTTCTTCCAAAACACGTTCTGCATCCGCTCCAGTCCGATCGATTTTATTGATAAAGAAAAACGTTGGAATCTGATGTTTTTTCAATAAACTCCAAACAGTTTCCGTATGCCCTTCTATTCCCTCCACCGCACTAATAATGACTATGGCAAAATCCATTACTTGAATCGCTCTTTCCATTTCCGGAGAAAAATCAACATGCCCAGGAGTATCAATTAAATAATACGTTGCATTTCCGTATTCAATTATGCCTTGATCTGCAAAAACAGTGATGCCTCGCTGTTTTTCAATCATATGACTATCTAAAAAGGCACTTTGATGATCTACACGCCCACGTTTTTTTATGCTATTAGTGTGATACAAAAGCTGTTCTGAAAAAGTCGTCTTTCCTGCATCGACATGTGCTAATATTCCAATCGTTTTATTCATTTTGCATACTACTCCCATTCTGTCGAAATAAGGTGGTGAATTATGTAGGGGCTATCCTTTTTGCTTTGGTTTACGATGTAGCACTAATTTATCTAAAAAATAGGCAAGGGAAATTCCCGATACATAGCGGACTAAATCAACTGGAATAAATCCCTTTCCTAATATCAACGCACCTATTGTCGTATGTCGAAGCTCATTTATCCAGTTTGCTTGATATAATTGACTAAATTCGATTCCGAAGCTAAATAAGAGACTGCATATCCCTGCAAATAGGACTCTTTTTCTTATGAAGAGAACACGAAAGCCGAAATATACCATCATAGCCCAAATCACGTCTCCTGCATGATTTGCAATCAAAGCAGGAATAAAATCACCGTATTTTCTAGATGAAAGACCTAATACTATCATCAGCAAAACAGTAACGATGTAATGAAATCGCTCATTGCCTTTGAACTTTTCATTTAGCTGTTTCATGTTTGTCACTCACTATGGTTAGATTTAAAGTATATAGCTTTATTATAATTAGTTCCCTTTAAGCTTGCTATCTTTTCATATCCGGTTTTTTCTTGACAAAAATAAAGAGACCGATCAAAAGAATGGTCTCTGAACATCATTATTAGGTTCCGATTTAAGCTTATTATCCCAAAAATAAATCTAAAATATTAGACGCTTTTGATGTTTGCTTATTATAAAATTCTGAATATCCACATTTCTTGCAGAAAACAACGGTGAACGTATTATGCTGAATATCCATTAACTTCGATAAGCCTGTTCCTGACATAGCTACATCTTTCGTTCCTACCTCAGTCCCACCGCATTTGACACAGCCTTTACTCTCCATAATAAAACACTCCTTTTTCTTAGCGATAACCTTAATTTGTGCATCTATCTATATTTTTACGTATTAAAATCAATTAAGTTTCATTTCCTTCTTAATTACTAAACGATCAATCAAGAAATAGCTCTAACATATCGTAAAGATACCTGCTCTTCCCCCGTTTCTGTCACTGTTATCTTTTTCCCCTGAAAAATAAACCCTCTTGCTTCATAAAACGGAATCCCTCTGTGATTCCCTTCTTGTACAGATACCCATTGCTTTGTTGCACCTAATGCTACTTGGTCTTTCGTCAATGCTTCTAGAAGGAGCCTTCCCATTCCTTGATAGCGATATTTCTCATCCATATAGAGAACGAAAACCTCAGAGACATTCCCACCCGTCATTCCTCCACCGATAACGCCAACTACCTCAGAATCAAGTAATGCAATATAGGAATAACTCTCATTTTCCAAATCTTTTTCAATCCGCTCATGATTGTACCAAAATTCAACCGTTTGCTTCTGACATTCTTCACTAAGCTTGCCTTCTACCGTTTGTCGCCAACCAGTTGAACAAATTCTTTGAATCGCTTCTGCGTGTTGGATACTTGGTTTTTCAATAGAAATTTGTACCATGACTCGTTCCCCTTCTTCTCATAAATTTTCTTTTCCTCTTTCAACGATCCATTAATTAGATTTTATCTTTATTTTTCATCGAACGTATAGCCTAAAACTAATTTTTTTACATTTCAAAAGGATTTCCATTAGGAAAAATTGAAAGATATAGTATAAAGAAATAGGAGTGAGATAGTTTGGAATTAAATGATGTTATACACGGGCATAGATCGATACGAAAATATGAGGATAAGGAAGTAAGCCAAGAACTATTGGATCAAATATTAGAAGCAGGAATTCGTGCTTCATCCAGTGGGAATATGCAATCTTACTCGATTATTGTTACGAAGGATAAGGAGCTTAAAAATCAATTATACAGTGCGCATATGGACCAATCCATGGTTGTGGATGCCCCTGTCCTCCTTACATTTTGTGCTGATTTCAATCGAATGAGAAAATGGCTTGAGTTGAATGATGCGCCTGTACATTTTGATAATTATATGAGTTTTATGATAGGGGCCATTGATGCAACATTAGTATCACAAAATTGTGCGTTAGCAGCAGAAAATGCAGGACTAGGTATTTGTTATATGGGCTCCACTCTTGCGAATTGTGATCAAATAGGCAAACTACTAAATTTACCAGAGAATGTTGTACCTGTTGTAGGCTATTCTTTAGGTTATCCAGCTGAAAATCCAGCCCCACGTGATCGACTGCCAAAGCATGGACTTGTTCACTATGATACCTATCAAGATTATTCCGACCAAGAAATCCTTGAAATCTATAAAGAACGGGATGAAAAAGGCTGGAATCGCTATATGGACGTCCCTCGACTAAAAGAAATGACAGAACAATTAGGATTAAAAAACCTAGCCCAAATCTACACCATAGCAAAGTATACAAAAGAATCGCATCACGAATTTTCACAGACGGTACTGCATTACTTGGAAAAACAAAATTTTATGAATAACGGATAATAATATAATTTAATAATTATAATCTCAATACGAAGAAATGCTCCTCCACTTATCTTCGTTATAGTGGGGGTTTTTGAGATTCGACTTTCCATATGAATTATCCAAAGCAGAATTACTAAGTTTCCCTTCTCCAGTTTGAAACTTTTCCTCGTTAAAAAAATATACGCCTGAAGTCTTACAAAGAATGAAGACCTCCGTTTCATACAAACATTATCCAATTAATGTTAAAATTACCAATAAGAATTAAATAACCCGCCCATATTTCACAATAATTCTGCCTGTTATAGCGAAACAAAATACTAATAAAGGGGAATTAGATGAAAAAATTTTTTCTTGGTTTATCATTATTTTTGTTTTTAACTTTATCCTTTTCAGAAACAAGCTCAGCAAAAGAAAACACAACACCTTCAGGAATGCCTTTAGAAAATATGGAAGCATTTATTGATGAATATGTAAAAGATTACATCGGAGAAACAGCTGCAGGTGCAATTGTTATTATTACGAAAGATGATCATATTCTTTTATCAAAAGGCTATGGTTATGCTGATATAAACAAGAAAACACAGATGAATCCAAACACTTCTATTTTAGAGTGGGGTTCCATAAGTAAGTTGTTTGTTTGGGTATCGGTTATGCAAATGGCGGAACAAGGAAAGATTGATTTGGAGGAAGATATACGAAGGTACTTACCTGAAAAATTGTTAACAAAGCTTACCTTCGATGAACCGATTACGATGTTACATTTAATGAATCATAATGCTGGTTTTGAAGATAGCATTTTTGATTTAGGATATTCCTCAAAAGAACAAGTGAAATCGTTAGAAGAAGGTTTAAAAATAGCCGAACCAAAACAAATATATAAGCCAGGAGAAGTTGTTGCTTATTCCAATTATTCCACTTCTTTAGCTGCTTACATTGTAGAAAGAGTAAGCGGACAAAAATTCGATGAATATGTATCGAGTAATATTTTATCAAAATTAGAGATGAACCATACAACTCCCCATATCTCGATTGAAAAGAACCAGGATTTTTTTCAAAATAAAACAAAAGGGTATGAACTAGGAGAACCCAAAACCTTCCTTTTATCCAATCCCTTTTATATGTCTTTATATCCAAGCGGAGAGATGAATGGAACAGCAGAAGATTTAGCGAAATTCGCAATGGCCCTCATGCCAGAGAACAGTCAAGGTTCACTTCTTTTCAAAAACATAGATACATTAACGAATCTTTTGTCACAGAGTTATGCCCCAACCGAAAATGCTCCAGGGATTGCCCATGGATTTTGGGAATACGATGGCAATAAGAGAGGTTTATTGCATGGCGGAAACACTGCCTCTTTCTCTAGTATGGTTCACATCGTCCCAGAAGAAAGATTTGGCGTTATTATTTTAACAAATCAAGCAGGAGAGTCCAACCTTACTTATGGACTAACAAAAGAATTAGTTGGAAAAAAGGAACTAACTAGTTCAAAAAAATTACCTAGTGCAAAAGCTACAGAGGGAACCTATATTTACGCTCGAAAAATGGATAGCACATTTATAAAGATGTATTATTATTATTTCACCCAGCTTAAAATAAAGGCTGTGAGCAACAATGAAATGGAATTAAATGTGGGGGGAATAACAGCTAATTATATTCAAACAGAACCTTATGTCTATAAATATAAGGATGGAAATGAACTATTTTTAGCCATGGATACTTTATCTTTTCAAATAAAAGATGATAAGATTCATAAAATTTCTACCTTATATACAGATTTTTTACCTTCAGATAAAAGCAAAGTTTGGCTAACAACAAGTGCCGCGTTATTATTATATTGCATGATATTCTTTCTCTCCTCTTCCACTTTCTGTATTATCCATTTAATAAGTAATTGGAGAAAAAAGAGACAAACATTAAGAATTAAAAAATGGAATTCCTTATTGAACTTCTCTGGAATAGCATTGATTATTAATGTCGTTATATTAGCAATTAGGATGTTGATTAATAGCAATCGAGCTTACTCTGAAGTATTTGTACAAATTGTAGCCAATTATTGCTTAACCTTTATAAGCTTACTAACGATTATTTTCATTATCTTTGATTGGAAGAAAGCAGTAATACATACTAAGGAGAAGTTTTTTTATCTTTTGTCCGTATGTAGTATGATGATTCTAATAGTGTTACTGATCACTTGGAATTTTTATCATTAAATATTACTATCAAAAATGCACTTGGAATAATTCCAAATGCATTTTTCGCATAATTTCCATTTTGTTTTTATATCCCCTTACTTTTCCACCATGAGAGGTGTGACCTCTGTCCTCCCCCATTTTCGCCAATACAATACCTTCATAATAAATTTAATTAAATTTGCATAAAAAATCGAAAAAATCATCAATATATTTCCATAGAGGTGAATTATTTTGAAAAATAAACTCGAAAAAAGAATTGAACTATCATCCTGGATTATTATGTCATTTTTATTAATAGTATTAGTACCAAGAAGTAAAATTCGAGAAGCACAATTATCATTTTTGTTTAAACAGGTTATTACTTGGATATTTGGTTTACTAGTAGTTGAAAAAAATCTAATCTCCTATCCATCTCGTTTATTTTTCAAAAAGGCTAATAAGAGTAGTTTTACTTTTGAATATTTTATTTATCCAGCATTATGTTCATTCTTCAATCTGTATTACCCAGAGAAAAGAAATTCCTTTTATAAATTCTGTTATTACTTTATGTTTTCAGGAATGATTACAGGATTTGAACTAGTTGCTTGTAAATACACGAAGTTAATTAACTACAAAAATTGGACATGGTATTGGAGCTTAATAACAATGTGGATCACATATTTTATTTCGCGAATCTACTATAGATGGTTTTTTAAAGATAAATTAAAAGCTCCAGTGGTATAAAGAAGCTGATTCAATCAATCAGCTTCTTCTTTTTTACGTGCAATATCTGTATAAAAATCTATCTTATCCTACTTAGGAAGCACTAATAATATAGGTATTTGCCTAAAGGCAATCGACAAAAAACCCTTATCCATCTTTAAAATGTCCCCTTGACCAAAACATTTTCAAAAAATTTTTATCATTAAATATTAATATCCAAAACAAGGCTGGGACATAAGTATTCCTGCCATAGATAAACCCGAACAACTATATTTAAGAGCTACATTACACTTTACAGATTGTCTATTTACTTTTGTCCCATCCTCATTTCGTACATATAACGTCCATTGCTTTTATATATGGAATTGAAAATAACTCCATCATTCAATTCGCACATTCGTACATTTAATACAATATCTCTTACATTAATTATCATTTCATATATCTTTTAACAATTCTTCGAACCATTGAACATTTACTAAATGATGAGAACGGGAATTTTCCAACATCTTTTTGAAATAAATAGGAAGTGTTTCATTAAACTGAAGCGTTTGTTCTAATAAAAAAATTTTCTTTTGCGTTTGTTCGATTTGCATGTTTATTAGTTTTGTTAGTTCCTCACTTTTATATTCATCTGCAAATAACATTGCTGCATAAAAAGATAAGTTTATATAATCTGTTTTAGAACCATACTTAAACATCAACTTTTCAAATTCTTTATTACCTAGTTCTGTAATAATATAATTACGCTTCTCTCTAGTATTATCTAATTGGTCAACTTTTTGAATATATTGCTTTTCTTCTAATTGTTGAAGATTATAATAGAAGGAACCTTTAGTAAAATTCACTATATATTTATAGTGTCTCTCTTCCATTAGCGCCAATAATTCGTATCCGTAAGAACCTGGTTTTTGTTTTAATAAGCCTAAAATTAGTAATGGAATCAAAAAAACACCTTCTTTATATTCTTCCTTAACAATATGGGAATAGTTATCCCATCCTTTTATCGTTTACTTCTTGTTAATTTGTATGAGCTGAGATTCAAATTCGTCATATGAAATTTTCCCTACCGCCAATTCTAGCGTCTTTATATATATCTTTTCTGTTTTTGTATTTGCTCTAGTATGAATAAGATGAATCAACTCATTTTCATTATTTAATGGCTTCAATACATGTTGTTTTTTAGAAAAGGCTTCAAAATATCGCAAGCCAAATTTTCTTTGAGAAATTGCATCTATATGAATACCATCTGGATTAGAAGTTAAGCCTTCTGCTGTGACAAAATAGCAATTGTCTTGTTCAAAAGCAAATTTTTGCAACTCTTTATTAATGAAGTTATATTCCGTAGAGTATTTTCCAAACCCTTCTTTGCCTAGAAAATCTCCTAAACCACCAATAATAAAAGGAATATCTGGAACGTTTAACTCTTTTCTAAGAGCCTCAACAATGGAAAGTAATTTTTTGTAATAGACTTTGTAATTACCATTCATACTATCACTTTCTCCTTGATGCCATAGAATTCCTGTTAACTCACTATTCTCCATAGCAAATTTAGCTTCCGTTAGCACGTGTCGAAAAAGCGATTGATCTACGGCCCATTCATCCAGTCTGCTTCCACCTTCTGCACAAGGAATGAAGCCGATCTTACCTTCTTGATTTTGACGACACCATGTATCTGCAAAGGAACCAGCAAGACTTATTCCTGAAACTGGACGGTCATAATTGATAGGCTCCGTCATCATTTGCCATCTTCCATTACGTAACATTTGTATTCTCTCATTATAAATCGGTGGAACTTCATGGATAAATCCTCGGCCTGCCATATTCGACTGTCCTATCATTAAAAACGATTTAATCATTTTATTCATCCTTTCTTTTTATTTAATATTTACGCCATTACTTATTTTAGTAGTCTATACTTGAAATGAAAGTCTCCTAAATTCACTGTTAGTCTAATTAGACTAACCACTTTTAAACATTATAGTCTAATTAGACTAATTGTCAATTATATTTTAATGGATAGTCGTCATAAAAAGACAAAATAAGAAAATGGGACAAGGAACCTGTCCCATTGTCCCTTAATGCAACTTCACACCAGCTTTTGTTTTGCGAAATTCAGCCCACCGATGATGGGTCAAATTAAGTGGCAATGTGCTTGAATCAATGATTTTTAGTGGCATCACAAGTTTTGTGTAATGAGTTTTGGCATGAATTTGTCCCAATAAATCAAGAAAAAGTCGTTGAAATAGATCGGGGTTCAAACCATTTATTCGCCGTGATAATTGAGAAATACTAATAGATTCAAGGTCAATTCCTTTTTGAAGTTCGTTATCGAAAAGACAATCTCCCAACGCATGAAGACTTTCGACTTCTTGTAGCTGCGCAAAAAGCAGTAACTTTAAAAAGGACTCCGTCGTTAATTTTTTCGTATAGTAATCTAATTTTTTTGTTTTCACCTGATCATTAAATAATTCCATATTTATTGGTGAAAACCATTGCTCAAATGAATTTTTTCGTGTAATCTTGTTCATGCGTGAGTCCTTTTTTAGTGGATTTGGACGGGTTACCACCTGACTTATCCATTATAAAGGACTTTTTCTTTGCATTAAATTAAATTTGTGAAGATTATGAGTATTTTTAATGTTGAAATTAAATTAATGCAACACTAGTGAATATTGATATTTTTTTCATATATTCACCTAATAATTTTTTGGGGGTTAGCCATAAAGTTAATGCTTGACCAACATAAAAGCAGTCAAGCATCAATACATACTATAAACAACTTGTTTATTTGTCTTGATGGAAAAATGATTGTGTTTTGGAAAATTCTAATAATTGCAAGGTTTAGATAACTCCCTTCAATAATTAGCTAATTTTCTTCAAGGCATCAACGTTTTGAGAGTTACTATTTACTGTTTTTTACAATAAGATAAGTAATTGCGAACGAAGTACCTATTGCAATAGCGATTCCAATTAATGCATAAGGAAAATATGGTCCAACATAAGCGACTAAACTCACAATACTTGAAAGGATATAGCCATAAATTCTAACACCCATTGTAGCAAAGAATGTACAAGCTACTGCACTACCAATCGTACATGCGATAAAGGCTTTCTTATTTTTAATTAGTACACCGAATAGAGCTGGTTCGGTAATCCCTAGAAGTGCAGAAACACTTGCTGAAAGAGCAATCGTTTTTTCTGTTTTGCTTTTGGCTTTGAAAAACATCGCAAAGGTTGCACCTGCAATCGCCATGTTTGTCATAAACATCATAGGCATTAGCATGTCAAATCCTTTATCGGCGAAGTTTTGAAGCGCAATTGGAGTGATCGCATGGTGCACACCAAATACAATTTCAATTGGTCTTGTTGCACCCATCACAACACCCGCTAGGATTGGAGAAATATTAAATAATTCTTCAACCATTAAAGCGATTCCTTTTCCAACGTAACTACCCAATGGTCCAGATACGATTAACGCAAAAGGGATAGCAATAAACAAAGTTAATGTAGGGGTAAATACAGTTCTTAAAATGTTAGGCATGTACTTATCCACCCATTTGTGAATATAACTTAATGCCCAAACAGATAAAATGATTGGAATAACATTACCAGCATAATTTATGACTGGTACTGGTAAACCAAGAAAATGAAATTGGCTAACTTCCCCTAATTTAGCGGCATCATTTAAGGTTGGGTACATAAAGCCAGCTGCAATAGCAATGGCAAGATATTGGTTGGTTTTAAAAATTTTCCCTGCGGAAGCAGCTAAGAAAAATGGTAAGAAATGAAAGACGCTGCTTGCTACCAAGTCTAAAATTTTAACTGTTTCAGTATCCGCTGATAATATCTTTAATGCAATGAGACCAGCAATAAGCCCTTTGAGCATCCCCGCACCTGCGATCGCAGGAACAATTGGTCCGAATACACCCGACACAACATCAAATAATCGTCCGAAGAAACCTTTTTTCGTATCACTTTCTTGCTCGTTTTCATGCTCTCCGTCGATCCCAAGTTCATCTGTCAGAACTGTATAGTACTTTTGCACATTTGTACCAACGATGATTTGATATTGATCGCTTTGTAGTTGTTCTCCGATTACTCCCTGCAATTGTTTTACCTTATCATGCTCTATTAATGACTGGTCATACAAATCAAAACGAAGCCTAGTCATGCAATGCCAAGCTTTCTTAATGTTCTCTTTGCCACCGACATAATCGATGATTTTTAGAACAGTATCTCTTTCTTTCACTGTTACTTCAACCCCTTATAATGAATTACTTATGAATTACTTATGAATTACTTATGAATTCCCAAAAATAATCGATACTAAATTGCAATTCGAATTGACAAGCACATAATAGCATATTGAAACGCACTTTGAAAACGGTTTAAAAAGACCAAAACACAAAAGAAAAACCTGTTTTATCAAGGTTTTCCCCTTATGTTTTTTTAAAATTGGTATGGTAAATAACTTAAATAAAACTACTTCCCATACCAAATTGACGCTGGTGTTTTTACTATGTTTTAATTTAGATTATAAATTGCTTCGATTTGACAAAATGTATTTAAAGAGAGGAAGAATCACAGTTGGAACCCACAATTATTACAGATATAAAATCATTTGTGACTAATCCACGTAGACATAATCTTATTGTTGTTAAAATAGAAACGAACAAAGGTATACATGGATATGGGTGTGCCACATTTCAGCAACGCCCATTAGCAGTACAAACAATTATAGATGAATATTTAAAACCTCTACTACTAAATCGTGATGCGAATAATATTGAAGACCTATGGCAAGTAATGATGGTTAATTCTTACTGGAGAAATGGTCCAGTTATTAATAACGCTATTGCTGGTGTAGACATGGCTTTATGGGACATCAAAGCCAAATTAGCGGATATGCCTCTTTATCAATTATTTGGAGGAAAGTCAAAGAACGCTATTGCAGCTTATACCCATGCCGATGGATTAACACTTGAGGAACTTCTTTCTAATGTTGATAAATTAATCAAGCGCGGTTTCCGACATATTCGTTGTCAGTTAGGTTTGTATGGCGGCAAGAATCACAATATGCACTTAACAAAGGGTTTAAGTGAGGGAGAATACTTTGACCAAGACATTTATATGAGAGATGTCGTGACGATGTTTAAGGCATTACGTAAAGAATTTGGGTATGAAATTCATTTTCTTCATGATGTTCATGAAAGACTGTTTCCTAACCAAGCTCTCCAATTGGCAAAAGATCTGGAACCATATAAGCTTTTCTTTCTAGAAGATATATTACCTCCTGATCAAAATGAGTGGTTATCTCAATTACGAACACAATGTACTACACCTATTGCAACAGGGGAATTATTTAATAATCCAGCTGAGTGGAGAAATCTCATTGCAAATCGTCAAATCGATTTCATTCGTTGCCATGTTTCACAAATCGGAGGAATTACACCTGCACTTAAACTAGCTGCACTTTGTGGGAATTTTGGTGTTCGGATTGCTTGGCATGGTCCGTCTGATATGACTCCTATTGGAGTCGCGGTCAATACACACTTAAATATTCATCTTCATAATGCAGCAATTCAAGAGATTCAAGAACCAGATGAAAATACGAAGAAAATGTTCCCTAACTCTGTTGAAGTAGTGGATGGATATATTTATCCTATTGAAAGAGTTGGTATTGGCGTGGAATTTAATGAAGATATGTCTAAAGAATATCCGGTCATTTATCGTAAACATGAATGGACCCAAGCACGTATTCCAAATGGCACTATTCACACACCATAAGGTACAGACTCTCCTTATTCAAGTGCCTCTAGAGCATTTACTCTTTAGAGGCATTTTTTATTGTAAAAAAGTATTAAAAACTTTCCTGCAAGTAAAAAATATGAAAAGATAAATTAAAGGAAGTAAATCTTTTTTCTAGAGGTAAATGACTATGAACAAACGTGATTTCATTGCTGATGATATCCTAAGTAAGATTTATCAAAATAAATACAAAACCGGTGAAAAAATGCCTACAGAAAGGGATCTTGCTGACCAATATGAGGTATCGAGATATACAATTCGAGAGGCATTGAAAAAATTAGTTAATATTGGGTGTATTAAAATTATTCAAGGATCAGGAATTTTCGTAAATGAAACAAGATATAAAAGTCCATTAATTTATAATTCATTAACTGAAAAAAAATTTAAAGACATTCAATCTAAAATTATTTATCTAACAAAGATCAAACCCGATAATAACTTAGAAAAGATTTTTGATCTAAACGGACATCACGCAAAATTATGGGAATATAAACGAGTTCGGATTGTTAATTACCATAAAATGCAAATTGAAACCACAAGATTACCTTATTCATACTTTCCAGATTTAAATGAAGAAGAAATAAAAAAGTCTGTGCATGATTATGTGCAACAATGTGATTATCAAATATCCCACTTCATCACAACCTATACTCCTGTAAATGTTAGTAAAGAGGATGCTACACTTCTTAACTGTAAAAAAGGAGTGGCTGCAATGAAAATAATAAATAGAGGAATTCTTCAAAACGGTAAAGTGTTCGAATATAGCGAAATGATAAACTTGGATTATTCGGTTTCTTACTTTACACCTTTTAACCCGCATAGTCATAATTACAGAAAAAAATAACGTTACTCTAGGTACATCTCTTCACAATATTTTGTGGAGTAAACATATATTATGTTTACTCGTACCAAAAAGGGACCGTCAAATTATGGTCCCTTCTTTCCCATCAAGATGTTCAAACAAGTATTAGAGCCAATTAGTGACAGAAAAGAAAAATCGTTGTAGTAGATTTCGAATGAAAATTTATTATATGAACATTACAGACAAAATAAGAGATTCCTGTCAATAAATAAGAATTCGTCATCTCCAACACCAGTGTAAAACAACATAACTGCAACGATACACATTATGTCCAATAATTAAGAGAGACCATTGCATCTAATATAGCTAAAATAAAAAAAGAACTAAATTATTTTATTAAATTTGATGAGCTAACACCTGAGATGTTACACCGCCTAGTTGATAGGATTGAAATTAAAGAAGATGGGTCTCCACGAATTTATTATCGCTTTTCGAACGAATTAGTTTGATTATGTAAATAAGAAAAGCTCATCTAAATAGGAATACTTAAACGAGCTTTTCAAACATTTTATATTTTTTTTAGCAACGCGCAACACTCCACGTGCATGGTCTGTGGAAACATATCCACAGGCTGCACTTCTTCTGTCTTATAGCCACCGTCTTCCAATATCCGCAAATCACGAGCTAGAGTAGCTGGATTACAGGACACATAGACAACTTTTTTCGGCTTCATATCAAGAATGGTCTGTAATAATGCTTCATCACAGCCTTTTCTCGGTGGATCTACTACTAATACATCTGCTTCATTTCCTTCTTTATACCAGTTGGGGATAACTACTTCCGCTTCCCCTACGGCGAATTCCACATTGTGGATATCATTTAATAGCGCATTGTTTCTTGCATCTTCAATGGCTTGTGGAACAATTTCGACGCCGAATACTCGACTTGCCTTTTTGGCTAAAAATAACGAGATTGTGCCAATTCCACAATAGGCATCGATTACTTTCTCTTCACCTTTTAGATCCGCATATTCGAGCGCTTTCTCATAGAGTACCTTTGTTTGGTCTGGGTTCACTTGGTAAAAAGAACGGGCAGAGATAGCGAATTTCACATCACCGATAAAATCGGTAATCGTTTCTTCTCCCCAAAGCACCTTCGTTATATCTCCCATTATTACATTCGTTTTTTTGTTATTCACATTGTGGATAATTGATTTGATATTTGGCACTTTTTGAACAATTTCATCAACAATTGCTTTTCGATTGGGGATATCCTGTGTACGAGTGATTAATACAATCATTACTTCCTTCGTAACTAACCCTCTTCTTACCATAATATGACGTAAATCCCCTTTATGGCGTGCTTCGTCATAGGCACGGACTCCATATTTCGAACAAATATCTTTAACTGTATTTACGACATAATCATTTTCCTCTTGCTGAATCAAGCATTGTTCCATATTTATGATTTGGTGAGAACGTTGTTGATAAAATCCCCCAATTAGCCCACCTTCTTGTTCCCCGATTGGAACTTGTGATTTATTGCGGTAGCGCCAAGGATCTTCCATGCCTAGCGTTTGGTGGACAGTCGTATTGATTTTTCCAATCCGCTCGAGAACATCCTTCACATGCTTATGCTTCATTTTCAATTGTCCTTCATAGCTTAAATGCTGTAATTGACAGCCGCCACATTCCTTATAAATAAGGCAGGGAGCTTCTACTCGGTAAGGACTTCTCTCTTTTATCTCCATCAATCGGCCGAAACCATAATTCTTATTTGTCTTGATTACTTTGATGGTCGCTTTTTCACCTGGAAGTCCATTGGGGATAAATAGTGGATAACCCTCTACTTTTGCTACACCTGAGCCATCATGGGTTAAATCTTCAAAAACTATATCTATTATATCGTTCTTTTGAACGGGTAATGTTTTACTCATTATCGTCTTCCTTTACATCGATATTTCCGAAAAAAATAAGCGTGGTAATTGTATCATATTATCAGGAAAGCGCAAACCAAACCTCTTCATTATGGAAAAAATTTAGGGATAACAAAACAAAAAGTGAGGGGATTTCTTATTCCTCTCACTTCTGGTTATTATCTGTTTGTGACACTTCTTTATAATCCTTGATTTCCGGTCGATCTTCATCTCGAATTTCTTCAATTGGCACAAATAACTCAAAGTGACGATATAAGTTAATAAATTCGGCTGGTAATAAGCCGCCAAATTCTCCATCAAGATTTAATTGAACCTTCTCGTCAGAGCTTACTTTAATATGATTCGCATTCGTATAAATAACATTCGGATCATTTATATGTTCTCCGCGGAGAGCAAGTGAAGCAATTCGAATAAAATCAGCAAGGTTTGCCTTTTTTAAGATTAGCAAAGAGAAAAGACCATCATTAATAGAAGCTCCAGGCGCTAACTTTTCAAAGCCACCAACTGAATTAGTAAGACCAACTAGAAACAACATAGCTTCCCCTTCAAATAACTTTCCATCATATTCGATTTTCACATGGGAAGCTTTGATAAACGGTAACATTTCAATGCCTTTTAAATAGTAAGCAAGTTGTCCAAGCATCGTTTTCAGTTTACTTGGAACCTCATAAGAGATTTCCGTTAAATGCCCACCACCACTAATGTTAATGAAATATTTATCATTCATTCTTCCAATATCAATTGGGATTGTGTCGCCCTTTGCGATTACATCTACCGCTCCCATGACATCTCTTGGAATATGCAATGCTCTAGCAAAATCATTTGTCGTTCCAACAGGAATAATTCCAAGCTTTGGACGATATTCTTGTTCGGCCATTCCATTTACTACTTCATTGATTGTTCCATCACCACCTGCAGCAATAACTAGATCAAACCGTCTTTCTACTGCTACTCTTGCTGCATAGGTCGCATCCTCTGGTCCAGTGGTTGCATGACAGGATGTTTCATATCCTGCCTCTTCTAATCTTTTTAGCACTTCTGGCAAGTGTCTTTTAAATGCTTCCCGACCTGAAGTAGGATTATATATTATTCTTGCCCTTTTCATTTTTTCATCATCCTATAATCAAAATTCATTTTTTTCCATAGCCAATAACATCATATACGATAGCACTTGCTTAGGCAATTTTTAACTCTAGCTACTTCCATGTTATGTGACCCTTTTAAAGTAAGTGTGTTTATCGTTAGCGTTTCTTCCCACATTATAACCCAATCTATTAGTTCCCCATACTTTCCTTTCCTCTATTAGACAATTTTCCAATTAATCAAACGTTTGATTAACTTTTTTTCGACACCTAGTGAAAAAATTCCCCTTCAATGGAGGAAATCTGACAACGAATGAGTGACACTATTTGATAAAATTAGCAAATAACCCCCGATTAAAAAAGGATGATTTTTCTCAGAAATACTTGATTCTTTTGAGTCTAATCTATCCTTTTTCAGCTACATTCTGAGTAATTATCATCTATTAATTGAAATTAGTGATTGGATAAATCTAATGAACCACTGTCAAAAACATGTATAGCAGAATCGCCTTTTCCCTTTTGCAAAATTGCGGTTGTCTTGCCTTCCGGATTTTTTTCTTCTGTATCGGAATATTCCCATTCCTCCTGCTCACGATTATTAATAATCGTATCATTAACGGAAACTTTGACGTTTGTTGTGTCATCCAATATTAAATCAATTTGTGGAACATTATGGACGGTCCAATTACTTTTTAAATCACGGGGATTTAATGTAATATCATTATTCAAATCAATAATCTCTAACTTCTTATTCGTTGGTACAAGAATCGTTGTATGCAAGGACGAATAGTCCGTATAAAATTCAGACATTCGGTATGGCAATTGCTTTAAGCGGATAAATAAAGTATCTCCCTTTTGTGACACATTGAGATAATCTTCTGGCTTAGCAATATCTCTTTCCTTCGATTGAACTGTGCGAAAGGTTCCAAACAAAGAAAGAACCTCTTCATTTGTTCCTTCTATTGTAATTGGATTTTGCTGACTCTCAGATTCAATAACAATTCTTTTTATGTTATCCTTCATTGCATAATTAAATTCTGGCAAATCTTTTGTTACTTCTTCTCTTTTTAATCCTTGTTCTAGAATATCCATAATGCCAGTGGTTTGGAGAAAGACCATGGATATTCCTGCTGTCCCTATTATTCCTACGATAATGATACTAAATAGATCAAAACTTAAATAAGGTTTTTCTTGCTTGGAGGAAAACAAGTATAATAAAATTTCCATTCCAAGAATAACTAAAATAATGGGCCACCAAACTTTTAATACGGTCACAATTTCCCAATCAAAAAATTGTGTAAGTAACAGAAATACTCCTAAAAATACTAAAGATAGGCCCATCGAAAAAGTGCCAACCCGCCATTGTCTCATTCTCTTCTCTCCTTATGTAACCACTGGCTTTTTGTCAAATATGGATGGCTCGAAAAACCAATGGCATAATCTATCTTTCTACCTAGTCAATACTTGTTACATTTTTTTCTTTTTCGTACCTTTTAACAGATGAATTCCGCCGACGATAAGAACGAGACAAACAATTCCTGTCTGGAAATACTGGTAAAAGAAGAAACGTAAATCAATGTCTATTATGTCTCTGATGATAGGTGAAAAAATCGGCAAGAGGATATTAATCATTAAATAATATAATCCAATTACGAGTAGCCCAATACCAAACCATTTCTGGTAGTTAATTAGATACGCAATAACAGGGGTATCCTCCAGTTCTTCTTCTCCTACCTTTGACGCTTTTTGTAATCCATCAAAGAAACTAAAGAACCAAATGATAGGGATAACGAATAAGAAAAGACCTAGTCGTAATTCATTAAGAATAAAGATGGAGAACAAGAAGGCAGCCATTAGCTGAATCCCTCTTTGCTGCAATCCTAAATATAAATGCCCTGCACCTGGGAAGACAGATAAGAAGGTCGCAATAAATTTACTTTTCTTTCCCTCTTCCCTATTCTTTTCAAAGTCCTGAAAAATGGTAATATCCTCAAGTGTTTCCCCTTTGAGTTTTTTATTAAACTGCTGGGAGACATCGTAAAAACCGTAAATCCAAATAACCGGCAAAATGGCCAAGAATAATAAAAATTCATTTGTATACGTTAGAAAAGTGATAAATAAAATCATAATTCCTAATCCTAGAAAAGCTGTTAATAGTGTTATTCCTCGATATACTAATCCTAGTTGAATATGGCCTAATCCAGGAATAAACGATAAAACAATCGTATAAAAACGCTCCGACTCAGTTGTTTTTACTAATACAGGCGCTGCCTCTTCAGTTTCTGTATTACTAGCAAAATTCACCCGCTCCTTTAAATAGCTGCTGGTCGTAATTAATGTGTCGATAAAACTAATGCAATAGATAATAAAACCTATAACAATTACGATAAATGTCCACTGGCCGTAATACCATGAACTTTGAATAATAATGGACATAAATGCTAGTCCAAATACAGCCAGCCCATATAAAAAGCCTCGTAGCTTTTTTCCAATATAGAAAAGACCTCCACCTGGAAAAAATGCTAGGATTGTTGCGACAATCGGGTTTTTCATTTCTTAAAATCCTCCTTTTTATTTCCTTCAAATGAATCCATCCAAGCAAATGTCTTATCGACTAAACCACCTGATTTTGGCTCTTGTTTTACGGATAATTCCGCTTTTTGGATCGTTTCTGTATGTTTTATAATCGATTGAAAAAATCCTGCCGACATCAGAAGCAATGTGAGACTCGCGGCAATTGCATAATGGAATATAGATGATTGATAAAAAGGACGCTTCTTTTCCCCTACATTTTCTATCACCATATCATTGGATATTTTCTTCATAATATCATTCATAAAAGCTGCTTCATCTGAAATCGAAGGAAGTATCTCCTCTTGCTTGTCTACTGCATCTATATATAATTCTAAGCATTGATCGCATGTATACAAATGATCTTCAAGCACGATTCTTTCTGTCTCATTTAGTTCATCTTTCACATACTTCATCCAATGGTCTCTAGAATAATGAGTTGTCATAAAAAGTCTTCCTCCTTCCAATGCGTTTTGATCCAGAGTCTTGCGCGATAAAGCTTCGTTTCAATCGTTTTCACTTGAACATTTTGTTCTGATGCCATTTCTTGATAGCTTTTTTCTTGAATGTAAAATCCATAAATGACATCCCGGTAATTAGCAGGTACTTCTTCCAGTCTTTGTTGAACAAGCTTTTGTCGTTCCCGCTTTATTACTTCTAATTCTACATCATCGGCTTGAGAGCCTCCTATATGAGATTCCAATTCTTCTGTCATCTCTTCTTTTCTTCTTTGTCTCTTTCTTCTCATATCAATAGCATGATTGACAGCAATTCTTGTAATCCACGTTTTAAAACCTTGATTCTCGTATTTGGGGAGAGAGGTATAGATTTTAATAAACACTTCCTGTGTCGCATCTTCTGCTTCTTTTTGGTCTTTCAAGACACTATATATCGTACGAAACAAATAGTCTCGATGCTTTTCTACTAACAGACGAAATGCGTGATCATTACCTGCTTTTACTTTTTCAATTAATACTTGATCACTAATGGCCTCTCCCCCCTTTCCTAGCCATTCTATACTAATAGACGTAAACTGATTGCCATTCCCCTACAGTCTTTTTATTTTTTTTGATATTATTCTATCTAAATTTATTTGCATGAATCTCCTTTGTAATAGTACCATTATTATTTGAAACTTTTTACCATTTCTTTCGTATTAAATTCTAAAGCAAATTATCAAAGGAGAATGTGCATGCATTATTTATTTGCATTACTGGCTTTAACACTAAATCCATTTATTTGGAAAAGTCATCTAAAAAAACAAAAGTTCCTTGTCTTTCAAATCATACGATTGATTGTTGGGATTCTTATTATTTTTTGCGTAGATTATTTTCAGCTAATCGACCATACCTTACAGGCCCTTTTTAAATACGGTGCTATTTATCTTGCTTTTTTCTTATTTTTAGATTTACTTTTTGGAAAAGTAAAGGGGTATAAAATAACTGGAATTCTATTTTTATACTTTGTCTTATTTAGTCTATACGTTCAATTTATCTATCCATTAACCATTACAGGAGATAAATTTCATTTTGTAGAGAAAAAGGCTACCGTTATCGAGAAAAAAGCTGTCTCTACAAATGAAAAGCATATCGTAGTTGTACCGGAAAGCTATGCACGATATCGCAGTGAGAAAAAGCTTGGGGAGATTACGCATCCTTCCTATTACGATTTAGGAGATTCTACTTTACAAAAAATTGATGATCATCTTTATTGGGTAACACCTATTGAATACACAGGATTTTTCAAATGGGTAAAAGGAAATGACGTTCCTGGTTTTATTAAAATGAGTGCAGAGGACGAAAATGAAGATGCAGTCTTAGTTCAATCATCCATGAAGTATGTTCCATCTGCATACTTTAATGAGGATTTAAAAAGGCTAGTCAGAAATAAACATAAAGATACCATTTTGCTTGAGGCAAGCTTTGAACCAGATGATAAGGATAAACCATATTATGTGGTTCCTTATGGGCAATATAATAAATTCCGAGAGATTGTTGATATTAAAGGAATCTATATTATTGACCCCGCTACTGGGAAAATAGAAGACTATACTATGAACAACATTCCTGATTTTATTGATCATGTCATTCCTACAAGTGTTGCCGAAGACTGGAATGAGTGGTATGGAAAATATATTCACGGTTTCTGGAATACTCTTTTTGCAAAAGAAGATATGAAATTGCCAACCACTTGGGAGAATATAGACGAAGTAAATGGTGTATTTAATGAAGACTTACAATTACATTGGTTTACTGATTTCACCCGTCCAAAATCTGATAGTGGAAGTATGGTTGGATACTCGATGATTAATGCTCGCACCGGTGCTCTTACCTTTTACACCGAAGCAAACGGATCTTTAAATGGTAAATCCGCTATCAATGTTGCCGAAAAAACCTTTCGCGCTCAAAAGTACGAAGCTGGCACGCCACTACTTTATACAATTTATGGGCAGTTTACATGGGTTGTTCCCCTTATGGACAGCAATCATGTATTAAGAGAAATTATGCTGATTAATGCCAAGGATGAAAAGGTTTATAGTTATCATACAGAAAAAACAAAGCTTTTTAATGACTATAAATATGCCCTTGTCACCCTTTTAAAAAATGATAAATCGGTTCCTAACAATATTGCCGATCAAAAAACAATCACCGGAACCGTCAGCTATGTATATAAATCAGAAATAGAAAATAGCACGATTGTAAAATTCATGCTGGAAGGAAATAAAACCATTTTCCAAGTTTCCTCCACTGATTTTCCTTATAGTATTTTCCTAGAAAAAGGGATGGAACTAACGGTAGATTATGTGGATACAGAAGAAGTGATTGTAACGGTTGAAAAATTGGTAGTAGAAGAACAAGATTTACATCAATAAAATCTATTTATTAAATAGACTTGGAAAATTAAATAAAAAAACAGCAGCTATTATTTATAATATAGGGAGAAGGGAACAAACTTCTCCCTCTTGCTGCATAGAATAAAAGAAGAGAATAAAAGAATGTTTTTCACTAGTAAACTGAAGATTATGTCAAAGGAGAAATGTACTTGATTATTATTATCCTAGCTTCTTACTTAATCGGTTCTTTTCCAACTGCCTTAATTATCGGTAAGGTTTTTTATGGCATCGACATACGTAAACATGGCAGCTTTAACCCTGGAGCGACTAATTCCATTCGTGTATTAGGCAAAAAAGCCGGGATTGCTGTTTTACTGCTTGATGTTGGAAAAGGAGCGCTAGCCGCGTGTTTACCATACTTACTTATGGTAGATGTAAATCCGTTATACACTGGATTAGTTGCTGTCATCGGTCATTGCTTTCCAATCTTTGCAAGATTCCGTGGTGGAAAAGCAATTGCTACAACAGCTGGAACCCTTCTCGTTGCCAATCCAGCACTGTTTTTCATTACCTATTTGGCTTTTTTCGCTGTCATTTTTATAACAAAGTATGTATTTCTAGGTAGTATTTCTGTAGGGATTACCATTTTCTTATATGCACTATTTTCTCCTGCTATCCAGCATGAGTGGCTCTTTTTCTTATTTTTAGTACTATTAATCTTTTTACACCGCTCTAATATTATTAATTTTATTTATAGCAAAGAACCAAAAATAAACGATAAAAATATAAAAAAAGATCGAATTAACCCGAAGAAAATAGGCTAATCCCCCTTCATCGGACAAGCTTTTTGGGAAATTGTAGATTATGGACTTTTCCTGGGAAATACTGTCGAAATACAGAAAATGATCTACTGAGATGTACAAATTCGATAGGAATGATAGGTTCCTACTTTAAGATGATCATAATAATTGAATAGTAAAGTTGATGTGTTTATAACAAGGGGGAAATGATTGGTCCATTCCCCCCTTGTTCTTTTTTGATTATATGGGCTTTGAGATGCTGTCTGTGTTACCTTTTGTTGCTGACTTTCTGGTGATTGGGCTCAGAGAGCGGTCCTCTGTTACCTTTTCCTTCTAAATTTCTTGCGTTCGGGCTCAGAGGGCGGTTCTCTGTTACCTTTTCCTGCTGGCTTTCTTGCGTTCGGGCTCAGAGAGCGGTCCTCTGTTACCTTTTTCGGCTAAATTTCTTGCGTTCGGGCTCAGA
>NZ_DALZDK010000018.1:68375-100763 GCF_031978665.1 Niallia sp.
AGCGGTCCTCTGTTACCTTTTTCGGCTAAATTTCTTGCGTTCGGGCTCAGAAAGCGGTCCTCTGTTACCTTTTTCGGCTAAATTTCTTGCGCTCGGGCACAGAGGACGATTCTCTGTTACCTTTTCCTACTTTTCCCTTCGCTCTCGGACACAGGCTCCAAGCCCTATAACGATTAACAAAAAAGCTGCCAACAAAATCGCCTATTCTGCGTTTGCTGACAGCTAAAGGGAATATTCCCCTTTTATCTCTTATTCATTTCTTCAACTAATAATTTATTTACCATTTGCGGGTTAGCCTGTCCTTTTGTCGCTTTCATCAATTGACCAACAAGGAAACCAATTGCTTTTTGTTTTCCATTTTTAAAGTCTTCAATTGATTGAGGGTTGTTATCCAATACTTCTCCGATGATTTTCAATAAAGCTCCTTCATCGGAAATTTGCACTAGCCCCTTCTCTTTGACAATCGCTTCTGCATCGCCGCCATTTTCGATTAGCTCTTTAAAAACTTGTTTTGCAATTTTACTAGAAATCGTTCCATTTCCAATTAGCTTAATCATGCCAGCAAGGTTTTCTGGAGTTAGCTTTACTTCCGCTAGCTCTTTTTGTTCAGCGTTTAAGTAGGCAGAAACATCTCCCATCACCCAGTTAGAAGCAAGCTTTGGATCAGCACCGTTTGCAACAGTTCCTTCGAAGAAATCAGCCATCTCCTTCGTAACGGTTAATACTTTCGCATCGTATTCTGGTAAGCTCCATTCTTCCATATAACGCTTCTGTCTTGCATCTGGTAGCTCTGGAATTTCTGCGCGAATTCGTGCTTTCCAATCTTCATCGATATATAGATCTGTTAAATCAGGCTCTGGGAAATAACGATAATCATCTGAACCTTCTTTTACACGCATTAATAATGTTGTATTTGTTGCTTCATCAAAGCGACGCGTTTCTTGGTTAATGACTCCGCCTGAAGAAACAACCTCTCTTTGGCGTTGCTCTTCATACTCTAATCCTTTACGGACAAAATTAAAGGAGTTTAAGTTTTTTAGCTCCGTTTTTGTTCCAAATTCCTCTTGCCCAACTGGGCGAATGGAAATGTTGGCATCACAACGTAAAGATCCTTCTTCCATTTTACAGTCAGAAACACCTGTATATTGAACAATTGATTTTAATTTTTCTAAGTAAGCATATGCTTCATTGGGTGTGCGAATATCTGGCTCAGAAACGATTTCGATTAATGGAGTTCCTTGACGGTTAAAGTCCACTAACGAATATCCTTTCTCATGATTTAATTTCCCAGCATCCTCTTCTAAATGAACGCGGGTAATGCCAATTTTTTTCTTATATCCATCGACTTCAATTTCAATCCAGCCATGTTCTCCAATTGGCTTATCGAATTGCGAGATTTGATACGCTTTCGGATTGTCTGGATAAAAATAGTTTTTACGGTCAAATTTTGTTTCAGTCGCTATTTCGCAATTTAATGCCATCGATGCCTTCATGCCATATTCTACTGCTTTTTTATTTAAAACAGGTAGTACGCCAGGATAGCCTAAATCGACTACTGTTGTATTTGTATTCGGCGCTGCACCAAAATGATTTGGGCTTGCTGAGAATATTTTTGATTGTGTTTTTAACTCTACATGGACCTCTAGCCCAATGACTGTTTCAAATTCCATTTTTTTCACCCCTTACAGCGTTGGTTTTTGGTTATGATAATCCGTTGCCTGCTCGAACGCATAGGCCACTTTATACACAGATGCTTCATCAAAGTGTTTACCGATAATTTGTAAACCAAGCGGTAAACCGTTAGAGAAACCACAAGGAACTGAAATACCTGGTACGCCATCTAGGTTCACTGGGATCGTCAATATATCATTTGCATACATCGTTAATGGATCGTCTACATTTTCCCCTAACTTAAAGGCAGGCGTTGGAGTAGTTGGTCCAATAATGACATCATACTTTTCAAATACATCTTCAAAATCTTTTTTGATTAAAGTACGTACTTTTTGTGCTTTTTTATAATAGGCATCATAATAGCCAGAACTTAAAGCAAAGGTTCCAAGCATAATTCTACGCTTTACTTCATCTCCAAAGCCTTCAGCACGAGAACGTTTATATAGATCGATCAATGTTTCAACATTATCTGCACGATAGCCATAGCGAACACCATCAAAGCGTGAAAGGTTTGCAGATGCTTCCGAAGAAGATAATAAATAATAAGTTGCAAGGGCATATTTACTATGTGGCAAGGACACTTCTTCCCATGTAGCACCCAATTTCTCTAGCACTTTTAAGGCATCAAGCACGGATTGACGAACTGCTTCGTTTACTCCTTCTGCTAGGTACTCTTTCGGAACGGCTATTTTCATGCCTTTTACATCTCCGGTTAGTCCTTTTGTAAAATCAGGAACTTCTACATTTGCCGAAGTAGAATCCATTGGGTCTAATCCAGAAATGGCATTCAGTAAGAAAGCATTATCTTCTACCGTACGTGTAATTGGGCCTATTTGATCCAGTGAGGATGCAAATGCAACTAGACCAAAGCGTGAAATTCTACCATATGTAGGTTTTAAGCCGACAACCCCACAGAATGCTGCTGGTTGACGAATCGAACCACCAGTATCCGATCCAAGTGAAAAAAACACTTCACCTGCTGCTACAGAAGCGGCAGAGCCACCTGATGAACCACCAGGAACTGTCTCTAGGTTCCATGGATTTTTTGTTTTTTGGTAATAAGAATTCTCCGTTGAAGACCCCATAGCAAACTCGTCCATATTTAACTTTCCAATCGTTATAGCCCCAGCTGCTTGTAGCTTGTCCATAACAGTGGCATTATAGATAGGCTGGAAATTCTCCAAGATTTTACTAGAGCATGTTGTTCTTAAATCCTTCGTAACGATATTATCCTTTATACCAATCGGCATTCCAAATAGGCTTCCGGAATGTTCCCCATTTACAAGCTTACTATCTAAAGCACTAGCTTGTGATAAAGCATTTTCTTCATCTAAGGTTAAAAATGCCTGTACTTTCTCATCTACATCTTTTATGCGATTATATGATTCTTTTACTAAATCAGTAACAGATATCTCTTTTTTATGTAATAATTCGTGTAAATCCGTCATCTTTTGATCAAAAAGACTCATGTTTTCCCCTCCTTACTCAATGATAGATGGTACTTTAATTTGTCCATCCTGATGATCTGGCGCATTACGTAAAACTTCCTCTACAGGTAATCCCTTTGTTGGTACATCTTCACGTAATACATTTTTCATATCTAACACGTGGGAGGTTGGCTCAATTCCCTCCGTATCTAATTCATTTAGTTGCTCTGCAAACGAAATAATAGCATCTAATTGCTTTTGAAAAAGCTCTGCTTCCTCTTCCGATATCGCAAGTCTAGCAAGATTAGCAACATGCTTTACTTCTTCCTTCGTAATTCTTGACATATATATGTCACCTCCATCATAATACGTACAACACAATAATCTGATAATATCAAACAAATCATTAGGAAAGCAACCGAAAGAAGGAATATATCTTATTAGACGGCTATTTCCTCAAAGATTGTTGTTTTTTTCTATAATTAGACATTTAATCTACGCTCTACTTAAATTGTTACAATCTATCCAATTATACCATTATGTCTCCCTTGATTCTCGTCTCCTTTACTTATTCAGTTAAAAATCTATCAGAAAAAAAGAGGGAGTCCCCTCTTTTTTAAAGTGTACTTTCAGTGGAGGAAAGAAGGGGTTCATACATCATTAACGCATGATTTTCTGTTATATACTCTTCTTCCAATAATACGCCTCTTCTATTGTATTTTTTTCGGTAAATTTGATTGTGACGTATATAGCCCCCAAAATAAGCTGGAGTGATTTGATGTGCCTTTTCAAATACTTCATAACGAGTTAAACTTGGTGACGCTCCTCTCCATTCTCCTTGTAAATGGGAATCGGTCACTTCTAAACATAACTGAAAAGGAATATCTGTTTCATTCTTGATTTGCAAATCCAAATAATTGTAGGAACAGGTTGCTCCACTACCAAACGGCTGTGTTCGGTTCGAATCAGGAAAAACATCATAGCTATGGCGATGTCTTTCCACTACTGTTAACGGAGTATGCAACGTCATCCAATAAATAAGATTAGACAGCTGGCATAGTCCTCCACCTACTCCAGTCCGATAGCTTCCGGAATAAAGAACCATCCCGTCTACAAACCCCTTTTTATAGGTAGGCTTGCCAATCATTCTCCAATACGAGAAGGTTTCTCCTGGTTCTATTACAATCTCGTTTATTTTTGCAACTGCCAATTTTAAATTGATAATTTTATTATACTGTAGCTCCATATCAATATCCTTTAACTCTCTTAACAGCACTGTTTTATGTCTGAAATAGGTATATGGTAATAACTTCGCCTGTTTTTTCTTTGCATATTGTTTTCTTGATATAATCCATTGTACATATCTCTTTGTCGTATAATATTTCTTCCCAAAATAAAGACGAAATGCTGACCTTTTTTTCGGTCTTAGTGCTGTTATATTCATCACATTCTCCATTTTTTCCCTTTTCTCATTTACTTCGCTAAAATTTTATTAAATCCTTCTTTTTAAAAAGATGTAATCCTTAATGCACAAAAAAAGAGAGCAGAAGAAATCGAATCTCTGCTCTCTTTTTCCCTTATTTAAGCTGTAACTACTTCTAATTTCACTTCAATATTTCCTCTAGTCGCTTTAGAGTATGGACAGAAATTATGAGCTTTGTGGACAAGATCCTCCAGCACTTCTTTTTCGATACCCGTGCCTTTTACTGATAATGTTACCCCTATCTTAAATCCATCATCGGTTTCATCTTTCAGTAAGCTTACATTGGCTGTTGTTTCTGATTGGAATTCTACGTTTTCTTTTTGCGCCATTAATTGTAATGCTCCATCAAAACAAGCTGCATACCCTGCCGCAAATAGTTGCTCAGGATTTGTTGCATCCTCCAATTCCTTCGCTCTTTGGGTCCCTGGCATCGCTGTATCAAATTGAATAACATAATCCTCAGATTCTACCCGACCTTCTCTTCCTCCAGTTGCTGTAACAGATGTTGTAAGAACTGTATCACTCATGATTCATTCCTCCAATAATTTATTATTCTTCATAAATACATTGCACACATTTTAATTACACAAAAAATAGTTTGTCCTATCTCTTTTCTTATTTACCTTTTTTAGGAGAAGTAAACATGCTGACAATGATTATGTAATAGCTATTCTCATAATTAGATTGTATTTTCTCTGAGTTGATTGAAGCGAAAGACATTTAACTTCTGCGGGAAATAGAGGAAATCAACGGGATTTCTTAAAAAAATAGCCCAAAAAGATTCCACTTTTTGAGCCTTTCCCCATTTAACTAAACCATTTTCCAATCGTCTTAAATAATCCCTTTTTCTGATTCTCTTCCAGCAATTCCTCTTCTGCTGTATTCGTTTTTTGTTCTCCAACATAAATATTTTCTTTATTTATCGCATAATCATAAGCAATCAATAAGCCAATTTCACTATCTGCATCTTTATTGGTTACAATTGTATATTCCATCTTTGCTTGGTTAGCTTCCTTTATATACTTTGACAAGTACGAATAGTCTAAATGACCATTTAAATATAATTTCGCTCCAGTATTCTTTTTCATAGCATCTGGTATTTCTTTGTAGAGTGATGAGTCAATTACTTGAGATTGGCTTAATGCAATCACAACTCTTTCTCTAAGGGTACCAAGAAATTTTCTTCGTTCCTCTGGCTTTGTTTCCTTTGCCCCATACATGCCCTTTTGCATATAATCATCTAAGTTAGGGTTTGATGACATACTCACAACTCCTTCAAATAGATTCCTCTTCCATACTATACTCTACTCTGCCAATAAAAAACCTTGTATCTTTTTTTAATTTTTTTCATTATACAAAAGAAGAGTATTAGGGCATCACTCATTCCACTTTTTAAGGGAAGCATGATGTCTAACACTCTCTAGTCTTTACTCATAAATATGAATATACGGTTCTTCTGCATCAACATCCAGTACAATTAATGATTCTGGACCGTAAACAGATGTAATACTAACCTGTACAGATGAGTTGTTATTTGGAGGAAAATGTTCCATAACTTTTCCTGCTACAAATTGGGTGAATCCTAAAGCTTCTGCTTCCCCATAAAATTGAATAGGAATCTCAATGCTCAAGTCCTGCATTTTATCATTAACATAGAAAGCTCTCCCGACAACTCCGTTAAAGTTTGGAAAATACTTTTCAATATCTTGCTTAAAGTAAGAAAATGCGTCTGCTTCTGACTTATATTTCGTATCCGAGCTTGGGAATAAAATATATTTTTCATTAATATCTTCCCAGTCACCTATACTTTTGCTGTTTCCTGCAACCTTTGAGTAAGCAAAGAAGTTTCCAGGCACAACAGAAGAGCTTTCTTTTTGTTCAAAAAGAGAAATAATGATTGGAACCTGTTCAAGTCCTTCCACTCCTCTAATTCTTTTTACCACCTCTGCCGCAATTTTCTTTCCTTCTTTTTCAAGCTTTGTTCGATCTATTTTAAGTTCTTTTACCGCTCCCTTTTCCTCATAGGAGTAGACAGAATTCATAGCCAAACCAATTGATATTCCACCAAGCTTCAAACTGTTATCATCGGTTTTTACTAAGTAATCATGCTCAAGTATATGGGCTAAATAAATGGGTTCTTTTCCATTTTCCTTGCCAGCCGGATTTAAGCCTTCAGCATTCTTGCTTGATTTTCTACCTAGCCAACTAGAAATTATATCTTTATTTAAATACTGTCCTTCTTGGAAAAAGTATTGTTCTGGATCATATGCATTTTGCGCAATTCGCATTAAGCCCGTTTCGAATTCGGCAATATCATAGCGCGTATTTAAATTATTAACGACTAATCCCCTTGCTTCAGAAGCTTTAAATGGAACGACTACCTTATAATAATCTTCAGAGATTTTATAGTTTGGAATAATCGCTGTTTCTGTCGTATTACTATCTACGTCTTCTGTCTTTACTTTTTCTTCCTTATTAAAGTTTGGTGCACAAGCGGATAGGATCAATACTAGTCCCAGCACCATTATTACGTGTTTTTTCATTCCTTAAACACACCTTTATTCTTCAATTCTTCCATGAGTCTTTCCTCATCCCACACTTCAATGCCTAACTGTTCGGCTTTTGTTAGTTTACTTCCTGCATCTTCTCCTGCAATAACTAAGTCTGTTTTCTTGCTGACACTTCCGGTTATTTTCCCACCAAGTAATTCAATCTGTTCTTTTGCTTCATTACGAGAAAGCTGTTCTAACTTTCCTGTTAATACGATTGTTTTGCCCGCAAAAACAGAATCTGCCTCTTCTGTTGCTACTGGTAATGGACCTGTATATGCCATGTTAACGCCATAAGCTTTGAGCTCTGTAATTAATTCTAATACTTCTTCCTGTTCGAAAAAAGTGACGATGGAATCGGCCATTTTTTCTCCAATTTCATTAACAGCTGTTAAATCCTCTTTGGTTGCTACCATAAGCTGATCCATATGTTTGAATTCCATCGCAATCGTTTTCGCTGCTTTTGCTCCCACATGTCTAATTCCTAAGCCAAATAACAGCCTTTCAAGGGAGTTTTGTTTCGATTTCTCAATTGCTTGCAATAAATTATTAACAGACTTTTCGCCCATTCTTTCTAATTCAATCAGTTGCTCGAATTCCAATGTGTATAGATCCGCAACATCTTCAATTAATTTTTCGGAAAATAATTGGCTTACTACTCGCTCACCAAGTCCATCAATATTCATTGCATTTCTAGAAACAAAATGAATTAAGCCTTCTCTAATTTGTGCTGGGCATTTTGGATTGATACAGCGCAATGCTACTTCTTCTTCTAATCGTACAAGTTCGCTATTACATTCTGGGCAATGAGTGGGCATCAGAAATTCTTCTTCTTCTCCCGTTCTTTTTTCCACTAGAACATTCACTACTTCTGGAATAATATCGCCTGCTTTTTTGACAACAACCATGTCACCGAGTCTAATATCTTTCTCCCGTATTAGATCCTCGTTATGTAAAGATGCTCTTTTCACTGTTGTCCCAGCAACCTTTACTGGTTCAAGCACAGCAGTTGGCGTCACGACACCGGTTCTGCCGACATTTAGTTCAATATTAAGAAGCTTTGTCATTACTTCTTCTGCAGGGAATTTGTAAGCTATTGCCCATCTTGGACTTTTAGCGGTTGTTCCAAGCTGATCTTGATGAGCTAAACCGTCTACTTTTATCACAATTCCATCTATTTCATATGGCAAATGTGGTCGTTTCTCTTGCCAGCCTTCAATATACTGTAAAACATCCTCAATCGTTGCACATTTTTTTCTTTCTTTGTTTGTCTTAAAACCAAGTGTGTCTAATAAATCAAGACCTTCACTATGGGATTGAACGCCAGTCTGCCCGACATCCCCGATCGCATAAAGAAAGATATCCAGATTTCGTGATGCCGCAATGCGTGGATCTAATTGACGTAAAGAACCTGCAGCAGCATTTCGAGGATTTGCAAATGGCTCTTCCCCGTTTTCATCCTTTATTTTATTCAGTGCTTCAAAGGATTTTTTCGGCATAAATGCTTCACCGCGAACTTCTATATTCACCGATTGATTTAAACGGAGCGGAATGGAGCGAATCGTTTTCAAATTCGCTGTAATATCTTCTCCAGTTGTTCCGTCTCCTCTCGTTGCACCTTGCTCAAATAAGCCATTCTCATATCGAAGGGAAACAGCAAGTCCATCTATCTTCAATTCACAGACATATGAAAAATCTTCCCCAATAGCCCCACGAACCTTCCGATCAAAGTCGCGCAAATCCGCCTCATTAAATGCATTCCCTAAGCTCAGCATCGGTTTTTGATGCTGAACCTTTGAGAACATATCCAGTATTTCTCCACCAATTCGTTGTGAGGGAGAATCATTGGTTTTTAAGCTTGGAAATTGTTCTTCCAAACGGATTAATTCATTTAATAATTTGTCATATTCTGCATCAGGAACAGAAGGATTATCCAGAACATAATATTCATACCCATATTGATTTAATAAATTATGCAGCTCTTTTACTCGCTTTTCTGCAAGGTTTTGTTCCATATACCCTTTCCTTTCTTCCTTATCCTTTTTGAATCGGTGCAAATTTGGCCAACAGCCGTTTAATGCCTACTGGGCTAGGAAAAGCAATGTCTAGCTCTTTTGAATCGCCTTCTCCTTTTACACTAACAACCGTACCAGTACCCCATTTTCCATGAACAGCTTTGTCTCCTATATTCCATTCGATTCCTTCTCCACCCGTTGCTACAGTTGCAGGGCGAATGACAGCTTTTCTTGTTGGCTGTTGTTGCACATAGGAGTTTCGAGTTCCATTTTGTGATGGAGCCATTCTTTGTCGATTGTTAACTGGACTTAGTCCTTCTAGTAAATCCTCCGGAATTTCTTTAACAAAGCGAGAAGGTGGATTCATATTGGTACGTCCAAATAACGTTCTCATCTGCGCATTTGTTAAATACAACTGCTTTTCTGCCCGTGTGATTCCTACATATGCAAGACGGCGTTCCTCTTCCATTTCCGTTTCTTCCATCAACGAACGAGAATGAGGAAATACTCCTTCTTCCAAGCCAATTAAAAAGACAATTGGGAATTCCAACCCTTTTGCTGAATGCAAGGTCATTAAGACAACAGAATCTGCTTGATTGCCGTCATCATCCAATTTATCAATATCAGCAACCAATGCTAAATCTGTTAAGAAAGCAATTAATGATTTATCATCATTTGCTTCTTCAAAGTTCTTGGATACAGACATAAATTCTTCAATATTTTCTAATCTACTTTGAGATTCAATCGATTTTTCTGCTTTTAACATGTCTACATATCCAGATTTATCGATTACTTCCTCAACTAGCTCTGTCACAGATAAATATTCCTGCATTCTCGTGTAATTTTGAATCAAATCACGGAATTCACTCGCAGCCTTTGTAATCTTTGGACTTAAGCCAATTAATTCAACAGCTTCTAATGCTTGATACATGGACATATCATGCATGGCTGCGAAATTGGCGATTTTATCAACAGAGCTAGATCCGATTCCACGCTTTGGAACATTAATTACTCGTTGGAAACTAATATCATCATCAGGATTAGCGATTAAGCGAAGATAAGCTAGTGTATCCTTAATTTCCTTTCGATCGTAGAACTTTATACCTCCAACAATCGAATATTCAATATTAGACTTAAGAAGCATTTCCTCCATTACACGAGATTGTGCGTTCGTACGATAAAGTATAGCTATATCTGATAAATTAAGGGAACTTTCTCTTCTTAATTCCTGAATTTTCCCAATAACAAATTGTGCTTCCCCTTGCTCACTATCCGCTCGATAATAGTAAATCTTGTTGCCATCTTCATTTTCTGTCCATAAGTTTTTATCTTTACGACCAGAATTATTGGCAATTACCTGATTTGCAGCCTGTAGAATGCGTTTTGTGGAACGGTAGTTTTGTTCCAACATCACTACTTTTGCATTCGGATAATCTTTTTCAAAAGAAAGGATATTTGAAATATCCGCACCACGCCATGCATAAATGGACTGATCGGAATCACCCACTACACATAGATTGCGGAATCTGCTTGCTAGAAGCTTTACAAGCATATATTGGGATCTATTCGTATCCTGATACTCATCCACATGAATATATTGAAATTTGCGTTGATAATATTCCAGCACTTCCGGTACTCTTTGAAAAAGATGGATTGTCTGCATAATTAAATCATCGAAATCCAACGCTTGGTTTTTACGTAAACGTCTTTGATACTCTGTATATACATCACTGACAATTTGAGAGAAGTAATCGCCTGCAGTCTTCGCAAATTCTTCTGGAGTAACAAGTTCATTCTTTGAAGAACTAATACTTGCTAGAATAGCACGAGGATCATATTTCTTTGGATCGATATTGCGGTCTTTTAGAATGCCTTTAATGACAGACTGCTGATCTGTTGTATCTAATATCGTAAAATTACGGTTATAACCAATTCGATCAATATCTTTTCTTAGAATTCGTACACACATGGAGTGAAAGGTTGATATCCATATTTCTTCACTTGCTCCACCTAAAACAGCTGCAATCCTTTGACGCATTTCCTTTGCTGCTTTATTTGTAAACGTAATTGCCAAGATATTGTATGGATTAATTCCCTTTTCCACCATAAGATAGGCAATTCTCTGTGTTAAAACTCGGGTTTTTCCACTTCCTGCTCCAGCCATAATTAACAAAGGACCATCTGTTGCTTTAACAGCTTCCTTCTGTTCTGGGTTTAATCCATTTAATATTTTATCTGTTAAAAATTGCATCTTTTCACCACCATAAGAACATATATTCTATTTTAACCTAGCCTCATTGTATATTCAACGATTGCTCTTTTTTATTTTTACCGTACTCAATGCAGCAGATAAGTCTTTATAAATAATATTTCCGACAACAATTACATCTGCATAGCTTCCCATTTCATTTGCCTGTTCTACTGTTTCAATTCCTCCACCATAGAAAAGAACCGTTTCGCTTAGTTGGCTTTTAGCAGCTTTTACGAATGCAGGATCTCCATATGCCCCGCTGTATTCCAAATAAAAAATTGGCAAATGAAACATCTTTTCTGCCATTAAAGCATAGGCTGCGATATCTTCTTCGGATAATTCCGTTTGAGCACTTGTTAACTTCGCTGCTTTACAGTCTTTATTTAACACACAATAGCCCTGAATTAAAAATTCATCCCAATCCATGAGCTCTCCATATTCCTTTACCGCTTCATGATGAAGACCAGTAATCCATTTCGTATCACTACTATTTAACACGGTAGGAATAAAATATAAATCAAATCCAGGTGAAACCGAATCTATTGTTGACACTTCTAATATACAAGGAACAGTGTAACGACGGACACGAGCCATTAAATTTAATACATTATCCAACGTGATTCCATCCGTGCCACCGATGATGATTGCATCTGTACCAGACTCACACAAACTATCAAGCGCCTCGTCTGAGATTTCCTTATTCGGGTCTAATTTAAATACATGACGCCATTCGCGCACATCATACATGCAAACTTCCTCCATTCTAACCATTACATCATTTCATTATAGCATTAGATATTCCATCAAAAAAGAAATCCTTCCGTTTAATTGCATGTAAATATTTCTTGGTGATCAGAAAAGCGGAGGGGACCCGTTTTGGAGCGTTTGGGGTGGAGCAACCTTTCCTGTGATATAGAAAACACGGGGACTGGAGCTAGAAAAAAAATCGTCTTCAAAAACTTATTCTTTCATATCTGCTAAAAAAGAATGGAAGGAACCAATCCTCCCTAGTATTGGACGAAAAGGCAGATGTAATTGTTTCATTTTTATAAAGGGAATGTATATGGTTTTCGATAAAAAACATCAAACTTCCATAGAAAAAGGGTTGTCCGAAAAGTGTAAATCGTTCAGATTTACTCTTTTCGGACAATCCCTTAATCCTTATTCTTCGGTTTTCGACGGTTCTTCTTTCTTAATACGTGCTAACGCCAATTCGTATGCATCATTTCCATAATTCAAGCAACGTTTTACACGAGAAATAGTTGCAGTACTTGCGCCTGTTTCTTTTTCAATGGTGTGATAAGTATTACCTTCTCTTAGCATTCTTGCTACTTCTAGGCGTTGCGATAGTGATTGAATTTCATTAACTGTACATAAGTCATCAAAAAACTGATAGCATTCTTCTAATGATTCGAGGGAAAGAATGGATTCAAATAATTGGTCCAGCTCTCTTCCTCTTAATTTATCAATTTGCATAGGGAACCTCCATTTTTTTCATCTTTTATTTTCATGGATTATATATAGTTTTAAATAAATGCTGTTGTTAAAGTTGTGATGCCTTAGGCGTCAGCTCGCTTTTCATGGGGCGATCCGACGCCTCTCCAAACAAACATATTTTTGGCTTTTTAAATGCGAAGAAGTCTACATATTCGCATGCTTCGATTATTATTTCAGCGTAATAGCGTTCTTTAATCCAGGACTAGAAGGAATAATATTTACCCATGTCTTCCCTGGTACAAACCCAATCTGCTTATCTCCTTTAAATGGAAGAAGTCTTCCGTCAATATTTTTCCAATTAACTTCCTGCCACTTACCTTGCTGCAACAAATACGCCTTGCCGCCAGATGTTAAATCAATTTCTTTTCTTCCTTTATTATCAATTACCTTATGACTGGTCTCAATAATAAAAACATTATCTACTGCAACGGATGCATTTGTTTCATTATCTACTGTTTGTTCTCCATTAGAAAAACGGATATATTTCTGTACATCTTTTTCATATAAAAACCGTGAATTAAAGCTTGGATTATTACCATAATTAATACTAACAGAGGTGGCCTCTTCTCCCTCAATTTCCTCTAATTCCTTTGTTTTTAAAAATAATAAAGGTTTTGGTGCTCCTGCGAGCGAATAATTATTCTCCTTTGCGCCCTTTTCAATATTGGCAAAGCTTATGTAAGAATTATGAGGGGCAACTCGGTCAGAGGACCGTTTAAAGAGGGTTCCATCATACTCCATCCCGTTTAAATTATCAATATAACCGTTTGTAAGTAGTTTTTTTGCTTCTGGACTATATCCATGAGCGATATACAGGCTATTAAACCCCTTCGCCAGCTCAATATAATAATCTCGTGAGCTACGGACAGGACCAACTACCTGAGGCTTTGTACTTTGAAAAACCGCTAGAAAACGAGTAACCTCCCCTTCTGCCAATACTTCATAAACAATATCTGCATCTGTAAGTCCAGTTTGGGGTCTCGCCTCAGGGTGATTATTAATCATAACAGTAACTGCACGTGCCGTACTTTCTGTTTTACTAGGCAAACCAGTTAATGGATACAAAGTAGAAAGATTTGCTATTCCATCTTCCTCTTTTACTCCATTGCCAGTTTGATTACCATTATGATTTCCTACTTCCTTTGGATCACTATTACAAGCCGTTAAGGTGAGAAGCAGAAATAGAAAAACAATACAACTTTTCTTCATAGTCCCCTCCTATTTTCAATCGACACGATATGAAAATACTTTGTGTCTTTAAATCTACTCCCTTATTAAGCCTTGCTTTAAAGGAGTAGATCTTTACTTATTAAATATATCAGAATATTCAAATTAAACAATGGGACTCTTTTATATTTTAACGCATTATCGCTGGAAAGAGTACACTTTTATTCATTACATCATATAAACCTTTTTGTGTAATCCGAATATATGGTAAATGGGTTGAGGTAAAAAACACAATGGTATAAATGGGATCCTCATACCGATACCCTTTCTCTTTAATATATTTCAGTAATTCCTTCTCTTTTTTTATTAGTTCTGCCATTGGTATGGAAGCCATCATTCCTCGTAATGGCAAGGGAATTTCGATGTCTACCTGGCCATTTTTGACTAACACAATTCCTCCGCCTATCTCTTTTAATCGTTCAAATGCTATTATCATATCTGCCTGGCTTTTCCCTAATAAAACAATATCTCCATCTCCTGTATAGGAGCTAGCCATTCCGCCAATTTCATTTGTAAAACCCTTCAGTAAAGTATTTATACGCCATTCTCCTTCTCGGTCAAGCAACATGAAATAGCATTCATCGTGTTCTTCTGTCATAGTAGCATCGGAGACGTTAATTGAGATGGAATATGGTTTTGTAATTACCGCATTTTCCAAGCTAATTCCAAAAGGCATTGAAAATTGCATATCAAGGCTATTCACACTCCAATTTATATCTAATGGGCTTAAATCAAATTGCTCCCAATCAACCGAAGGATAAGCTTCCTCTATTTCCTTTCCATCCTTTTTCACCCACATTCCTTTTGCTAAAACAGAGACAGGCGTTGGATTATCTTTCGCTTTCAGCAAATTGATATTTGCGACTCTTCCAGTTGCAATATTTCCATGTAAATGTTCGATTCCATGATATTTAGCAATATTAATGGTTGCCATATTATATGCATCGATTAATGGGACACCATGATTCATTGCAATCCGAATAAGCTGATCAATATGTCCATTTTCGTAAAAAGAGGATGGGGATCCATCTGTTGTTAGCATAAAATAATCATACTGATCAATTCCCAATTCTTTGATTTCTTCTAATAATTTTGGTAAATCTGGACGAATAGAAGAATAACGAAGACTTACTTTATATCCTTGCAGCAATCGATTTAGCACTTCTTTTCCCGTCATTGCCTCATGATCACTATCTACTCCTAGAAGCATTAATTTTGCCAACGTTTTTTCAGATGCACCAGGAAAGTGACCCTCGATTCGTTTTCTTAATCGTTTTGTCTCCTGCATCCAGTGAAGCATCATATCATCACCGTCTAAAAGTCTCGGCCAGCCAGTTAATTCTCCACCTTGAATGACTGCATCATTCTCCAGCCAGCTTTTTACATTTCCATGGGAAAAGACTTGCTCTTCCTCTTTTAACTCTGTTTGGGCATCATATCTACTCCACCACAATATCGTGGATGGAATGTCTTTCATAAAACTCAAAAAAGTAAACGCTTTCTTTTTTTCTAACTGCATAGCCAAAACTAAGTTATCATTTACGTGTGTAGTTGTTCCAAATTGTGATGTATATTGGGCTAAGGTTAGGGGATTATAAATTTGAAAAGGATGCGCGTGTGGTTCTATGTATCCTGGAACTAAAAAAAGATCGGTGCAATCAACAATTTCAGCTTGATCTAATCGTTTGGGCATATCCTTGCCCACATAAATGATTCTATCCTGATATATCCATATATTTGCTATAAGCCACTTGCGTAATATCTGATTTAAGTAAGTTGCATTTTTCAAAATAATTGTGGGGGATTTTTCACCATTCAAAATGGATACATGGTCACGCAAAACTTTGTTTTTCCATCGATATCGCTGAGCTAACACTACGCTTCCTCCCTTTTCATGTATGCTTCATGTATATAAAAAATGGAACGATTTTTCTTTAAACAAATAGGAAATTGTATCGTAATTTCCTAAGATTAACATTATTTTACCATATAAAATATCAAATCATATTACCGTTTTGTTAAATTTATGTAGGAGGACCAAAACTTATGAATCCAAAACAAAATATAAGTTTAATTAATGCGCTAATTCGGATTACCCTTGGTTGTGCATTTCTCGGATGGAGCACGGCAAAAATGGCAAAGAAGCCTTATAATCAATCGTATTTTTTAATTGCCTTGCTTGCTGGAATGAAAATCGCAGAAGGAATCGTCCGCTATTGTCCAGTTGTTGCTCTTTACGGGAAAAAGGATGCAATTATGCCTAAATTCCAGCACAACCACTCTCAAAGTCAAAGTTCGCATACACCATCATCCCCTAAAGATGAGAAAAAAGATTCTACCTCCTCTAGAGAAGTAGCAGAAATGATGGAACAATTTAGTCCAGAAAAAATATTTTCTCCAGAAGATATGAAGAAATAAAGATTAGTAAAGGCTATCCAATATACATATTGGATAGCCTTTACCTTGATTTAATCATGTTTAGGAATGCTTTGATGTGGTAAATTCAATAACACAAAAGAAAAAGGAGCTGAAAGGAATGACAAATCCTAAAAATCCATTGGATCTCTATTATACAAATGAATTTCCAAAGCAGTATCAGGAGCCTCCTGGTGTACAGGCTAAAATGGATCCACAGCCTGATTGTGGGGAAACAAGCTATAAGGGATCTGGAAGATTAAAAGGGCGAAAAGCACTAGTAACTGGTGGTGATTCTGGAATTGGTCGTGCAGCCGCCATTGCTTACGCTCGTGAAGGTGCAGATGTAGCAATTAATTACTTACCTGCAGAACAAGAAGATGCGGATGAGGTGAAAAAATTAATTGAAGCAGAAGGCCATAAAGCTGTACTCATACCAGGAGATTTAAGCGATGAGAGTTTTTGTAAAGATTTAGTAGATAAGGCTTATCAGGAATTAGGTGGATTAGACGTATTAGCTTTAGTAGCAGGGAAACAACAAGCTGTTGAAGATATCCTAGATTTATCAACAGAACAGCTTCGTAAAACCTTTGAAGTAAATGTATTCTCTTTATATTGGGTTGTTAAAGCGGCGCTTCCGTACTTGCCAAAAGGTGCTTCTATCATTACAACCACTTCTGTTCAAGGCTATAACCCTAGTCCTAACTTATTAGATTATGCACCATCCAAATTCGCCATTAACGGCTTTACCCGCGGACTTGCCAAACAATTAGCTTCCAAAGGAATCCGCGTAAACTCTGTTGCTCCAGGTCCAATTTGGACAGCCTTACAAATTACAGGTGGTCAACCAAGTGAAGCTATTCCAACATTTGGCCAACAAGCGCCTTTACAACGAGCTGGACAGCCAGTTGAACTTTCAAGTACTTACGTATTTTTAGCTTCAAATGAATCTAGCTATGTTACTGCTCAAATATATGGTATTACCGGTGGGATTGAATTGGCTTAAGTTTAAATGGAGGAAGTGTCTCTGTTACCTATAGGTTGGATTTTTTATGTTATTGGGCTTAGAGGGGGAGTCTCTGTTACCTTGAAGACGACTTTTGCTTGATTTCGGGCTCAGAGATGCTTCCTCTGTTACCTCGAAGACGACTTTTGCTTGATTTCGGGCTCAGAGACGCTTCCTCTGTTACCTCGAAGATGACTTTTGCTTGATTCCGGGCTCAGAGATGCTTCCTCTGTTACCTCGAAGATGACTTTTGCTTGATTTCGGGCTCAGAGACGCTTCCTCTGTTACCTCGAAGACGACTTTTGCTTGATTTCGGGCTCAGAGATGCTTCCTCTGTTACCTCGAAGACGACTTTTGCTTGATTTCGGGCTCAGAGACGCTTCCTCTGTTACCTCGAAGATGACTTTTGCTTGATTCCGGGCTCAGAGATGCTTCCTCTGTTACCACACCATATACCATTAACAAAAAATCCCCATATGCAATCATCGATTAAACCAATGCTACATACAGGGATTACTTCTTTATTTTATAGCCTTAAAGCCGATGTCTTTTCGATAAAAAACGCCATCGCTCTCTAATTTCTCTAATTCTTTATATACCTTATCCTGTGCATCTTTTAGTGTACGTCTCTTGGCAGCAATTAATAAAACACGTCCGCCATCTGTTGTAAATGCACCATCTTCATTTAGGTCGGTTCCTGCATGAAAAATAGAGACATCTTCCATTTTATCTAAGCCTTGGATAACAGCACCTTTTTCATATGCCTCTGGATAGCCTTTTGATGCAATAACTACACCTAGCATATCCTCTTCATACCATTCGATTGTTGGAGTCTCTCCATTTAAAACAGATAAAATAACTTTCACTAAATCGGACTTCATGCGTGGTAAGATAACTTGTGTTTCTGGATCGCCGAGTCTTGCATTAAACTCAATTACTTTTGGTCCTTTGTCAGTTGCAATTAAACCAGCATATAAAATGCCTGTAAATGCTCTATCTTCTGCTATCATTGCTTTTGCAGTTGGTTTAACGATTGTTTCAATTGCCGTTTGCACGATTGCAGAATCAATGTGTGGAACTGGAGAATAAGCTCCCATTCCCCCTGTATTGGGTCCTTTATCTCCATCAAAGGCACGTTTATGATCTTGGGCAATTTCTAATGGGATTACTGTTTCTCCATCCACAAAGGACATTAAAGAAAATTCTTCTCCAGCTAAAAATTCCTCAATAACGACTGTTGCAGAAGCACTGCCGAATTTTTCGCCAACAAGCATTTCTTTAATGCTAGCTAAGGCCTCTTCCAGATTCATAGCAACAGTTACGCCTTTACCAGCTGCTAATCCATCTGCTTTAATAACAATTGGTGCACCTTTTTCCTCAATATACGCTTTCGCTGCTTCATAATCAGAAAAAGTTTGGTATTCTCCAGTTGGAATTTGATATTTCTTCATTAAGTCTTTAGCGAATGATTTACTTCCTTCAATTTCAGCAGCACGTTTATTTGGACCAAATACTTTTAATCCGGCAGCTTGAAATTGATCGACTACACCAAGAAGTAACGGTACTTCTGGACCTACAATAGTCAAATCAATTTTTTGCGTTAAGGCAAAATCAACCAGTTTTGCTACCTCTGTTTCCTCTATCGCAATGCGCTCTGCCACATCGGTCATTCCAACATTTCCTGGCGCCACAAAAACAGTGTCTACTTTTTCACTTTCGCTTACTTTTGTACAAATCGCATGCTCCCGACCACCGCGGCCAATAACAAGTACTTTCATTCTCTATATCCCCCAAGCTTAAAGATATTAATGTTTGAAATGTCTTACTCCTGTTAATACCATTGCAATACCATATTCATTAGCTTTCTTGATGGAATCTTCATCACGAATACTTCCACCTGTTTGGATAATCGCCGTAACACCCGCTTTCGCTGCTGCTTCAACCGTATCATCCATTGGGAAAAATGCATCAGACGCTAACACGGCACCAACTGCTTTTTCACCAGCCTGCTCTAAGGCAATTTTTGCAGATCCGACGCGATTCATTTGTCCTGCACCAACGCCTAGTGTCATTTCTTTGTTATTCACTACGATTGCATTTGATTTAACATGCTTGACGATTTTCCAGCCGAATTTAAGAGCTTCCCACTCTTCATCTGTAGGTTTCTTCTCTGTAGGGATTGTAATCGTTGCATCATCTAAAGAATAGCGGTCAAAATCTTGTGTTAATAATCCACCCTCAATCGAAGTAAATTTCATTTCTTTACTGCTACCTGTTTCAAAAGGAATCGTTAATAAACGGATATTTTTCTTTCCTTGTAAAATATCTAAAGCCTCTTGGGAATAAGAAGGGGCAATAACAATTTCTAAGAAAATTTCATGTAGTTTTTGAGCTGTCTCTGCATCTACTTCTCTATTTAACGCAATAATCCCACCGAAAATAGAAACTGGATCTGCTTCAAAAGCTTTTGTGAAAGCAGTAAAAATATCTTCTCCTGTTCCAACTCCACATGGATTACTATGCTTAATCGCAACTGCAGCAGGCTCTACAAATTCTTTTACGATTTGAATCGCTGCATCTGCATCATTGATATTGTTGTAAGAAAGTTCTTTTCCGTGTAATTGGGTTGCGTTAGCAATCGAGAATTCAGAACCTAATGGTTTACGATAAAATGCAGCCTTTTGATGAGGATTCTCTCCATAGCGTAAGGATTGCTTCAACTCATACGTCACCGTTAATTTTTCTGGCGTTTCTTCTTGCGTAAGCTCTGTCATATATTCTGCAATCATGGCATCATAAGCAGCTGTATGACGGAATACCTTTGCTGCAAGTCTGCGTCTCGTTTCAAACGATACTTCCTCGTCTTGTTTTAATTCAGAAATAACGGTTTGATAATCAACAGGATCTACCACTACCGTTACATACTGGTGATTCTTTGCCGATGCACGAAGCATTGTTGGTCCGCCGATATCTATATTTTCAATCGCGTCTTCCACCGTTACATCTGACTTAGCAATCGTTTGCTGGAAAGGATATAAATTAACACAAACGATTTGAATTGGGTCAATTTTGTGCTCTTCTAATTGTGCAATATGGCTTGGCTCATCAAATTTTGCAAGCAATCCACCATGAATATACGGATTTAAAGTTTTCACTCTTCCTTCTAGAATTTCAGGAAATCCCGTGACATCACTCACGCTCATTACAGGAATCCCACTATCTTGAATTGCTTTTTTTGTTCCCCCTGTAGAAATTAACTCAAATCCTAATTCATGAAGTTCTTTTGCAAAATCTGTAATACCTGTTTTATCAGAAACACTAATTAACACTCTTTTTTTCATCATTATTCCCCCTGATATTTCATCCCTGTTGATATCTTAAGTATGATGGTCTTTCGTTTTATGCGTTCATCTATTGATGGAATACTTCTTTTTTATGAAGCAAATTTTGGATAACCTGTGGATATAGTTGGTGCTCCAATACTTGAATTTTTTCCTGAATGCTTTCTCTTGTTTCTTTTTCCGACAAAGTAATGGCCTCTTGAGCAATAATTGGCCCTGTATCCATTCCAGCATCTACATAATGAATGGTAATCCCTGTTTGTGAAACTCCTGCCTCTAATGCTTGGCCAATTGCATCCTTGCCTGGAAAAGCTGGCAGTAAAGATGGATGAACATTGATAATTTTTCCTGGAAAAGCTTGTAAAAGTGTATCGCCTATTAATCTCATATATCCAGCAAGGACGATTAAATCAATCTCATTTGCTTTTACATGCTTTAAAACTTCACGTTCATAATCTGCCTTTTCCTGATAATTCTTTGCTGCAAAAACAAAGGTGGGTATTTCTTCTTTCATCGCTCTATCAATGACATAAGCTCCCGGTTTATCAGAGACTAATAGGGTAATAGAGGCATTCAAATCCCCTCGTTTTACCGCATTTACTATTGCCTGAAAGTTCGAACCATTACCAGAAGCAAAAACAGCAATCCGCTTCATATACATTCCTCCACCACTATTTGAGGATGATATTTATTTCCCCGTCCTCTGTAACTTTTCCTATTGTATACGCATTTTCCCCAATACGAGTAAAATGGTCAATGACTTGTTCTTCTATTTCCTTGCTGACGGCAAGCACCATTCCCGTTCCCATATTAAAGATGTTATACATTTCTTTGCGATCAATTTCGCCAATCTGCTCCATTTTCTTAAAAACAGCAGGTACTTCCCAGTTTGATTCATCCAATTCCATTCCAAATCCTTCTGGAAGCATTCTTGGAATATTTTCGATAAATCCTCCACCTGTAATATGTGCTAGACCTTTAATATCAAATTCCTTTAAAGCAGACAGAACCGATTTCACGTAAATTCTCGTTGGCTTGATCAATTCTTCCCCTAATGTACAACCGAATTCCTCGATATAATCAGATAGAGACATATTTGCTTTTTCGAAAAATAACTTTCGGACAAGGGAGTAGCCATTGCTATGAATTCCATTAGAGGCTAGACCAATCAGGACATCTCCAGCTTGGATTGTTTCACAAGTTATAAGCTTTTCTTTTTCACAAGCTCCTACAGCAAAGCCAGCTAAATCGTATTCTTCTTCGTCATACATTCCTGGCATCTCCGCTGTTTCTCCGCCTACCAATGCACACCCAGCTTGTTCACACCCATCTGCTATTCCTTTGACAATTGCCTCAATTTTACTAGGCTCTGCTTTTCCACAAGCAATATAGTCAAGGAAATAGATTGGTTCTGCTCCTTGGACGACAATATCATTTACACACATCGCCACAGCATCGATTCCAATCGTATCATGCTTATCCAGCATAAATGCAAGCATTAGCTTTGTTCCTACTCCATCAGTTCCTGATACTAAAACAGGGTTTTGCAAATTTAGAACAGATAGATCAAACATGCCGCCAAATCCGCCTAATCCACCCATAACACCTGGACGAATTGTTTTTTTCACATGCTTCTTCATTCTTGTTACTGCTTCATAGCCTGCCTCTATATTAACACCTGCTTGTTTATAAGCCTCAGCCATTTTGTGCCTCCTAAAATATCGAAAAGTCTAGTTTGATTTAGGTGGAAAAGCGACATCTACGCATGCCGCTTCTCTTAATGTTTTCGTATCCTTACACTTTCTCGTATGGATGATCTGCGTTTGGATAAATTTCGGTTGGGTATTTACCAGTAAAGCACGCTAAACAATGCCCTCTATTTTCCCCATCATCAGTTCGACCAATTGCGTCAATCATTCCTTCTGTACTTAAGAAAATAAGAGAGTCAGCGCCAATTAATTCACGAAGCTCCTCCACGGAATACTTTGATGCAATCAGCTCTTCTTTAGTAGATGTATCAATTCCATAGAAGCAAGGATTTTTGATTGGCGGTGAACTTATTAATACATGGACTTCAGTTGCTCCTGCTTCTCTTAACATTGTCACAATACGTTTACTTGTTGTGCCACGAACAATGGAATCATCGACCATGATTACTCTTTTTCCTTCTACTACTCCGCGAACGGCAGAAAGCTTCATCTTAACACCTTGCTCCCGAAGAGATTGAGAAGGCTGAATAAATGTTCTGCCAACATAGCGATTTTTAATCAATCCAAGCTCATACGGAATGCCCGTTGCTTCCGCATATCCGATTGCTGCAGAAATACTGGAATCAGGTACTCCAGTTACTACATCTGCTTCAATAGGTGCTTCCATTGCCAATCTTTTCCCAAGATTTTTACGTGCTGTGTGAACATTGATGCCGTTAATATTACTGTCAGGTCTCGAAAAATAGACATATTCCATTGTGCACATTGCAATATTAGAAGCGACAGAGAACATTTCCGAACGGAACCCGTTATCATCGATAATTAAAAGTTCTCCTGGTAAAATATCACGAACAAACTCTGCCCCTACCACATCAAATGCACATGTTTCAGATGCAACGACATAGGCATCTCCTAATTTTCCTAAAGAAAGGGGACGCATTCCATTTGGATCTAGCGCAACCATTAATTCCGTTTCCGTTAAAATAAGAAAAGCATAGGCACCTTTAATCATTGTCAGCGCATTTTTTACTCTTTCTTTAAATGCCGCAAAACCGCCTCTTCTAATTAAATGAGCAAGCACCTCTGTATCAGAGCTTGTTTGGAAAATACTCCCTTGTGCTTCCAGCTGGCTTTTTAAAGCAGTTGCATTAACTAAATTTCCGTTGTGAGCAAGCGCCATACTACCGCTTTGGAAGTGGAACAGAAGAGGCTGGACATTTTCATATCCGCCGCCACCTGCTGTCGCATAACGCACATGGCCAATTGCTGCTTTTCCTGATAAATCTTTAATTGCTTCTTGGGTGAAAATTTCAGAAACTAGCCCTTCTCCTTTAATTCCTTTTAATTTTTTCCCATCAGTTGATACAATACCTGTACCTTCTTGTCCGCGATGCTGTAAGCTATGAAGCCCGTAGTATGTTAATTGCGATGCATCTTCATGTCCCCAAACTCCAAAGATACCACACTCTTCATTTAACCCTCTTATTTCAGCAAGCATGGAATAGCTCCTCTCCAGGCATCCGTTAACGAATCAACCTGTTCATTTACTAGAATAGTTTCCCCTTGGCTAATGGTAAGAACGGCTGTATCTGTAACTTCTCCTACTAATGTAGCAGGAACTAATTTTTCAAAAGTCTCTTTATTTTCTGGTTTAATAGAAAGCAAGAAACGTGATTGTGATTCACTGAAAAGTGCTGTTACTGCATCTTCCGTAACATTTACTTTTGCTCCTAAGCCTTTTGAACTGATTAAGCTTTCTGCTACCGCTACTGCTAAACCGCCTTCTGCTAAATCATGAGCGGACTCTACAACCCCTGCACGAATGGCTTCTAGGACTGCTTTTTGGTAAGACTTTTCCACTTCTAAATCTAAGGAAGGTGCTTTGCCTGATATAGATCCTTCTAGCATTTTTTGCAATTCACTTCCGCCAAACTCTGCTTTTGTTTCTCCAAGCACATAGATTAAGTCTCCAGCTGCTTTAAAGCTTTGTGTTGTAATATCTTTTGTATCCTTCACTAATCCAACCATCCCAATAACAGGAGTAGGATAAATAGCTGTTCCATTTGTTTCGTTATATAAAGAGACATTTCCACCGATTACTGGCGAATTTAATGCTAAGCAAGCTTCACTGATTCCATCTGCTGCTTTTTCAATTTGCCAGAAAATCTCTGGTTTCTCTGGATTTCCAAAATTCAAGTTGTCTGTAATCGCAAGTGGCTCTGCGCCAGAACATACGATATTACGAGCTGCTTCTGCTACTGCAATCTTCCCGCCTGTTTCTGGGTCTAAGTATAAATATCTTGCATTACAGTCAGTTGTCATTGCTAAAGCTTTTTTCGTTCCGCGAATACGGACTACTGCTGCATCAGAACCTGGTGCAACTACTGTATTCGTACGAACCATATAGTCATATTGATCATAAACCCACTCTTTGCTTGCAATAGTTGGCTGTTTTAATAGATTAAGAAGTGTTTCACCATAGTTATTTACAGTAGGAATATAGTTTTCCATCGCTTGGAACTCACGATAATAAGCTGGTTCACTAGATGGCTTATGATATACAGGAGCATCCTCTGCTAAAGCATCTGCAGGAACATTTGCTACTATATCTCCTTTATGAAGAAGACGAAGCATTTTATCATCTGTTACAACACCAATTGCTACTGCCTCTAAATCATATTTATGGAAAAGATCTTTGATTTCCTGTTCTCTTCCTTTTTTCACCACAATCAGCATACGTTCTTGTGATTCAGAAAGCATCATTTCATAAGCAGTCATTCCTGTTTCACGCTGTGGTACTAAATCTAAATTCATTTCAATACCAGAACCTGCTTTACTTGCCATTTCTGCACTAGAGCTAGCAAGTCCTGCAGCACCCATATCTTGAATCCCAACTAACGCATCTGATTGAATTAATTCCAGACATGCTTCTAAAAGAAGCTTCTCCATAAATGGATCTCCTACTTGTACAGCAGGACGCTTTTCATCGGAGTTCTCTGTTAATTCTTCAGAAGCAAATGTCGCACCATGGATTCCATCACGGCCGGTTTTTGCACCTACATACATTACGGTATTACCAACACCGTGTGCCTGGCCTTTTTTGATATCTTCATGGTTAATCAAACCAACACACATCGCATTTACAAGTGGGTTACCTGCATAGGAATCATCAAAAGCAATTTCCCCACCAACTGTTGGAATTCCAATACAGTTTCCATAGCCAGCAATTCCGGCAACTACTTCTTTAAAAAGATATTTTGTACGTTCATTATCTAATTCACCGAATCGTAAAGAGTTAAGAATTGCAATTGGTCTTGCCCCCATGGAAAAAACATCACGGATAATTCCGCCTACACCAGTTGCTGCACCTTGGTATGGCTCAATTGCTGATGGATGGTTATGGCTTTCAATTTTAAACGCAACCGCTTGACCATCGCCGATATCTACAATTCCTGCACCCTCACCAGGTCCTTGTAAAACTTGTGGTCCTGAAATTGGAAACTTCTTCAAGACTGGCTTAGAGTTTTTATAACTACAATGTTCTGACCACATAACAGAAAATAACCCGATCTCTGTATAGTTAGGAAGGCGACCTAGAATTCCTTCTACCATCGCAAATTCTTCATCCGTCACACCCATTTGTTTGTAAATTTCTTCTGATTTGATTTGTTCTGGACTTGGTTCAAGCATTAACGACATTTGCTTCCCTCCACTGACTAACGATTGATTTAAATATTTTCAGACCATCTGCTCCACCTAAAAGCTCATCTACTGCTCTTTCTGGGTGAGGCATCATGCCAAGGACATTTCCTTTTTCATTTGTGATTCCAGCAATATTTTCTAAACTTCCGTTTGGATTTGTACCATTATAAGTAAAGACAATTTGATTATTTTCCTTTAATTTCGCTAACGTTTCCCCATCACAGTAGTAATTTCCTTCTCCGTGAGCAATCGGCACAGTAATTACTTCGTTGTCTTTATATGCAGAGGAGAACATAGTATTATTATTTGCTACCTGCAGTTCAACTGGCTTACAGATAAACTTTAAGCTTTCATTTCTTCTCATTGCACCAGGGAGCAATCCTGCTTCTAACAGTATTTGGAATCCATTACATACACCAAGAACTGGCTTTCCTGCTTCCGCTGCTTTCACTACTTCTTTCATTACATTGCTGAATCTTGCAATAGCACCTGTACGAAGATAGTCTCCGTATGAAAATCCTCCAGGTAGCAAAATTCCATCAAAGCCTTCTAAGCTGTCTGTATCATGCCAAACGTATTCTACTTCTTCTCCAAGCTCATCCTTTACCGCATGAAACATATCAACATCACAATTGGATCCTGGAAATACGATTACTGCAAACTTCACTGTGCAACAACCTCCTCCACCTCATAGCGGTAATCTTCAATAACTGTATTAGCAAGAAGCTTTTCACACATTTCCTTCACTAGCTCATCAATGTTTCTTTCTGATTTATCAATCGTTAATTCCAAGTACTTCCCGATACGTACATCTTCTACTTCTTTATAATTTAATGAATGCAATGATCCTTTCACAGCATTCCCTTGTGGATCTAATACACTTTCTCTTAATGTGATATATACTTTAACTTTAAACATGTTGACTTCCCCCTAGTCTCGCTAAAATATTTTCATAAGCATCTGTTAGATTTCCTAAATCGCGACGAAATACATCTTTATCTAATTTCGCATTTGTTTCTTTATCCCAAAGTCGGCATGTATCTGGCGAAATTTCATCGGCAAGAAGAACATTTCCTTCGTTGTCTTTTCCAAATTCCAATTTAAAATCAACTAAGTTAATTCCCAATTCTCCGAAAAATCTGCTTAATACTTCGTTTACTTCCAATGCCTTTTGCTTTAAAAATGCAACTTCTTCTGTTGATGCAAGCTTTAATTCTTCGATATGGTCTTCCGTAATCATTGGATCACCCAGTGCATCATCTTTGTAGTAAAATTCAACCAATGGCTTTGATAACGGAATGCCCTCTTCTATTCCTAATCTTTTTGAAAAACTGCCTGCTGCTAAATTACGAACAACCACTTCTAATGGAATAATGTCCACTTTCTTTACAAGCTGTTCTGTATCTGACAATTTTTCTACGAAATGTGATGGAATACCAAAGTCTTTCAACTTTAAGAATAGTAAACTAGTAATCTCATTATTTAATCGACCTTTACCTGTAATAGTTGCTTTCTTCTCCCCATTAAAGGCAGTAGCGGAATCTTTATATTCCAGCCAAACAATATTCTCATCCGAAGTTCCATACACTCTTTTTGCTTTTCCTTCATACAATAAAGCTCTCTTTTCCATTTGAAGAGTCTCCTTATCAAAAAAATTAGGGATAAAACGAAAAATTCTCACTTGCAATACCTTACTTAAAATTCGGTCTATTCTGTTTTCACAGTTTGTAGTAGAGCTGTCATTCTACCTGACAGCTCTTAATTTTTTATAATCCCAGTCGATCAAAAATTGTATCCACATGCTTAATATGGAAATGATAATCAAAGCAATCATCAATTTCTTCTTTGGTTAGCTTAGAAGAAATTACTGCATCATTATCTACTAACCCGCGGAATGGCACTTGCTTTTCCCATGATTCCATTGCTCTTGGCTGTACAGTGTCATACGCTTCTTCTCTCGTAAGTCCTTTATCAATTAGAGCAAGTAGTACACGTTGTGAATAGATTAAGCCAAGTGTGCGATCCATATTTCGTTTCATATTCTCTGGGAATACAGTTAGATTTTTCACGATATTGCTGAAACGATTTAACATATAATTTAATGCAATTGTTGCATCTGGAATAATGATACGCTCTGCAGAAGAATGAGAAATATCTCTCTCATGCCATAGAGGAACATTTTCATATGCAGTTAGCATATAGCCGCGAATAACACGAGCAAGACCAGCCATATTTTCTGAACCGATTGGATTACGTTTATGTGGCATAGCAGAAGAACCTTTTTGTCCTTTAGCAAAAAACTCTTCCACTTCTCTTGTTTCACTTTTTTGCAAGCCGCGAATTTCCACAGCGAATTTCTCAATAGATGTAGCAATTAGTGCAATAGTAGACATATAATCAGCATGGCGATCACGTTGCAAAGTTTGCGTAGAAATCGGCGCTGGCTTTAATCCTAATTCTTTACATACATATTGTTCTACAAAAGGATCAATATTTGCATATGTTCCTACTGCACCAGAAATCTTACCATATTCAATTCCTTCTGCTGCTGCTTTAAATCTTTCTAAATTTCGTTTCATTTCTTCATGCCATAGAGCAAGCTTTAAACCAAATGTTGTTGGTTCTGCATGTACACCATGTGTACGTCCCATCATAACGGTATATTTATGCTCTTGTGCTTTATTCTTAAGTATTTCAATAAAGTTCTCTACGTCTTTTAATAAAATTTCATTTGCTTGTTTAATTTGATAAGAAAGAGCTGTATCTACTACATCTGTAGAAGTTAAACCATAATGTACCCATTTTCTTTCTTCTCCAAGTGTTTCCGATACTGCTCTTGTAAATGCTACAACGTCATGTCTTGTATCTAGCTCAATTTCCTTAATACGCTCGATATCAAACGAAGCATTTTCCCGGATTTTTTTTACATCTTCTGCTGGAATCTCACCAAGCTTTACCCACGCCTCACATGCTAAAATTTCTACCTCTAGCCATGCCTTGAAGCGATTTTCTTCTGTCCAAATGTTTCCCATTTCTGGTCTTGTGTAACGATCGATCATTTTTTATCCTCCGATTTTTTCTGTTTGTACATTCCATATGTTCGTATTCTCGATTTCATCTAATGCTATTTCCACAGATGAACGAAGCAATGTAGCATGCCCCATCTTTCTATTTTCCTTTGGCTCCTGCTTTCCATAAAGATGAACTTTCCAGTCCTGCAAATCAGGAATTTTATCAATCAGCTGTGCTTGATGTTGACCGAGAATATTAACCATAACAGCAGGTCTTAATAGCCTTGTGCTTGCTAACGGCCAATTGCACACCGCACGGATATGCTGCTCAAACTGTGAAGTCTCACATGCTTCAATCGTGTAATGCCCAGAATTATGTGGTCTAGGGGCCAACTCATTAATATAAATTTCTTCGTCTTCGGTCAGGAACATTTCTACAGCAAGTGTTCCTACTAAATGTAAATACTCAGCAAGCTTGCTTGCCTTTTCTATCGCTAAGTCCTTTGCGAAGTCACTAATGCGAGCCGGGACGATTGATTCATGCAAAATATTATTAAGATGGATATTTTCACTAACTGGAAAAACAGTAGCTTCTCCCTTTCCGCTTCTAGTGATAATAACCGATATTTCCTTATTAAAAGGAATCCATTTTTCTAATACACAGACTCCATTGTTCAAAAGCTTTTCCGCTTCTGCTATTTGACTGCTTTCTTTAATAACATATTGGCCTTTTCCATCATAACCTCCACGCGCTGTTTTTAAAACAGCTGGATAGCCTAATTGTGCCAATCCATTATAAATATCACTTGTTTTTTTAATAACTACATATGGAGCTATCTTAATTCCAGCTTGTTCTATTGCCTTTTTTTCCTTTACTCGATCCTGCGTAATTTCAAGAAGAGCAGACCCTTGGGGAACGTTAGCATTATTGGTTAACCAATCGAGGCAAGCTGCATCTATATTTTCAAATTCATATGTTATTACATCACTTATTTCTGCTAATTTCTTAATTGCTGATAAACTATCGTAGGCATCAACAATTTTATAATCAGCTACTTGGCCACAAGGAGAATCTTCTGTTGGATCCAATACCGCTATTCTAAACCCTTGCTGTTTAGCTGCAATTGCCATCATACGCCCTAACTGGCCGCCACCTATAATACCAATTGTTTGACTTGGCAGTATTACTCTGTTAGACAAGCTCATCACTACTTTCCATCACTTCTTTTTTCGTTCTTTCTCTCATGGAAAAAAGTCTTTCTGCTAACTCTAAGTCTGTAGTACCTAGTATTTGGGCTGCAAGAAGCCCTGCATTCGTAGCACCAGCTTTGCCAATTGCTACAGTTGCAACAGGAACTCCTCCAGGCATTTGTACAATTGACAATAAGGAATCCAGTCCATTTAAGGCTCTTGATTGAACAGGAACTCCTATAACAGGTAACGTCGTTTTAGCTGCGACCATTCCAGGAAGATGTGCTGCTCCACCAGCGCCTGCTATAATTACTTTAATGCCTCTATTTCTAGCATTTTCGGCGTATTCAAACATTAAGTCAGGAGTACGATGAGCAGAGACCACTTTTTTCTCGTAATCTACTTCCAATTGATCTAATATGTCACAAGTATGTTTCATTGTTTCCCAATCTGATTTACTCCCCATGATAACACCAACAGATGCGGCCATGTTCTCCTCCTCCTGATTCCATTTAAAAAGCCCTAGACAGAACACTTCTACACTAAAAGAGAGAAAGTATCTGTCCAGAGCTTAAATAAACCTGAATAAAGTAAACCTCTACTTTTTTCAGCTCTTTTTCATTCACTTTCCCTCATAGTCCAGTATTTTACGGTTACCGGGTAGAAACTTATGGGCCATATTCCCATTATTATATGAGGGCTATATATTTTTTTATTCGGTCTTGTTTAATTAACACTATACCATCTTAACAAGCATATTTATATATTGTCAACAGTAAATGTCGAACGATTAATATAAATATAATTTTATTGTTCGTGATTTAACCTTCTAACTGGATAGCTTCAAAGATAATCTGCTGTGATACTGGCTCATAAGACTTTTGACCATTTACCTTAATTTCCTTAAAAACAGGTTTTTCCATTCGTTTTATCGGTGTATAGCCTTCCTTCTTCATTCTGTCTAAACAGTCATTAATCGTCTCATTTGTTTGCACTTCAAATCTTTTTTTCTTACTCATTAAATAATTTTCCTTTCTTAACACTTTTCACCCAGAACCCACCATAAATCGCTTTAGGCTCATATGCAATAATAAATGCTTTGGGATCCAATTCTTTAATTGTCTGATACAATTTTAATTCATATTTTCGAGGAGTCAATATTTGCAAGGCCATACGGTCGCCTTCTAACCCCTGTGCAGCCCACGTTGTTACTCCATAACCTTGTGTTCTTAAAGAGTTAGGCAAGTCTCGGTCATATTCCTTTGTTATCACATTTACTGTAATATATCCTAAAGCCAACTTTTCCTCAATCTTCATCCCAACAATGACTCCTACCCCATATCCAACAGCATAGGCAATCAAGTTTTGAATTTGATCCAAATTATCTAATACCAATCCTAAACCAATCACATAAATAACTACCTCTATCATGCTGATAAACGCAGCTAAATAACGTTGCCCTTTAAGTGTTAAAATCATTCGTATCGTAAAAAAAGACACATAAACAATATTAATTACAAGAATAATCAATACCATAGTAATACTATTTTCAAGCATTCACTTCTCACTCCCATATGTATTATCAGTCCTATATTATACTTATAATTACCTAATAAGAGAGAAGTAAACAATTATATTCCATTGACAAAAGACAGATAAATCTGAAAAAATTATATATAATAGAAGAAAGTCGGATTTTTTATTGATATTGATTAAAATAGTAGATTTTTTCATGTGGAGGCTGATGTTCAATTGTTACTCCAACTATTAATCTTTTGGGGAGGACTCAATTTTGGATAGTAACGAAAAGAAAGTTAATCAAACCATCTTTTCCCGTTAAATATTTTAATTTACGTAAAAAAAGACCTAAAAGCAATAAAGCTTTTAGATCTT
>NZ_DALZDK010000019.1:0-35008 GCF_031978665.1 Niallia sp.
GACGCGCACGACTCAAAATCGTGTTCCTTCTGGAGTGTCGGTTCGACCCCGACCATCGGTATCAAAAACGTTGGAAATACTAGCTTTTAAAAGAGATTGTGAGTTCAGTTAATACTGAGCACGCAGTCTTTTTTTTGTTTATGACGTGTGCTGGAATCGTGTGCGTAAAAATATTGTGCTGCATTCAATTATCTTATTTAGGGAGTGAATCAGCATGGCAAGAAGAAGAAGTAAAATTGAGCTAGATGAGAACAAGGAGTTATTTTTAAAAGAAGGTGGAGAAGACTTTGACTACTGTGTAGAAGAATTTTTTAAAGACATGGTTATGAGAAATCTCTCGTTTCATACTAAAAGATGGTACAAAGAAAATATATCAGTAATTAAGCGAGCATTATTAGATTTGGAGCATCCACTTAGTCCAATAGAAACCACAGAATCAATGCTTAAAGATGTGATTATTTATTGTACAGATAAGCTCAAAAATAATCCTACTACTATTAATCATCGCATTAGAACAATGAAGCAGCTTTATTCTTTTTTATACAATGAGTCATTCATTGCATCCAATCCAGCAGAACGATTGATAAAGCAAAAAGGTAAGATAGAAAAAATAAAACCTTTTACAGATGAAGAAATTCAGGCGCTTCTTAGTCAGCCGATTAAACAGGAATTTGTTGGATTTAGAGATTATACAATTATGCTTGTCTTATTAGATACTGGTGTCAGGCTATCCGAATTAATAAATATGAAAATAACAGATGTTTCGATTGATGGTGGGAAAATTTTTGTACTAGGTAAGGGAAACAAGGAAAGAGAAGTTATGTTTCAGGCTACTACTAAAGAACAGCTAAGACGGTATATAAAGATAAGGGGAGAGGTGCACCATGATTATTTATGGATTTCCCAGGATAATAAGCCTCTTGCTAGAAAGACATTGCAAGACCGTTTAAAGCTGTATGGGGAACGTGCAAAGATAAATAAAAGGGTAAGCCCGCACACCTTCCGTCATACTTGTGCCAAGTTATATATAACTCAGGGAGGGGATATATTCTCTCTTCAACAATTACTAGGTCATTCATCATTGGAAATGTGTAGACATTACGTTTCATTATGGGGCTCTGATTTACAAAAGATGCACCGTAAGTATTCTCCTGTGGAGAGCATAATAAAAAGATAAATATTTTAAGCCATCTGAGAGGTGTTTATTACACATCAGGTGGCTATTTTATTGTGGGAAAGCAGTATTTACTTTTAACTGGATAGTAGTTCCAATGGGTGCTGCTTATAATGATTCCAAGCATAATTAATTACTTTGTTTAGGAGTAAGTCCACCTGTGCTTTGTCATATACAATCCATTTACCGATTTTCTTTCCATTAGAGAGGTCTAGTGGCATATCAATCGAATTTTCAATAGGTTTCTTATGACGGAAATTCTTCTTTTTGCGAAACATTAAAGCTCGGGGAGTCTCTACATAGCATAAAACATTGTATGTATTGCCGCCCATCGTCACTTTAAAGTCAATGCCACCCTCTACATCGTCGTAAGAACAGTAGGAAACATCGTTAAATACATTAGATTCCTTTACTAATTGAAAGAAGTGAATTTCTCTTGCTAATGATGGATAAGCACGTAACAGACGTGCTCTAATGGCTGTGTAATCATATCCTTTTAATGTTTCTCCATGTACTAGCTGATAGTAATTTACGAAAGCACTTTGCGTTGGAAATCTTCTGTAGGTGCAAATATAGCCCCATAGCGTGTACATCATATTAGGGAAGCTTGCTGCAAACTCGATTTTATCGTCTTTTTTAGCGATGAACTGTGGAGTTTCCAAAGAAAATGCATCTATAATTTTATGGGATGAAAGTGGTACTCCTTTGATTAAATCAATCATACGATTTCCCCTCTGTTAAATACTTTTGTCTTGTTCAGGCATAATTCTTAAAATAGTTTAACCGAGCTGTGTTCTTCAATATTCAAGTCACATTCTTGTTTAATTGCTAGCTTGGCTAATCTATCACATTCCTCTATATATGGATTGCAACTGTTAACACTAATAAATGAAAAGTCGATACTGTGTGGCTTAATAAGTTCAAGCAGTTCAATCCACAAATCTTGATTTTCAATCCTTTTCCCTTTGGCATTTTTCCAACCATTTTCAATCCACTTTACATACCAATTGTTTGCAAAGCAATCAACAATGTACTTTGAACAACAGAATAATGAAATTTTATGTTCTTCTTTAAGTTTCTTTAATACTTCGATGCATGCAATCAAATGCATTCTGTTATTTGTACTAGCCTTAATAAAGGAAGAAATTGAACTTTCCTTTCCCAATCCCTTATCAACAATAATTGCTGCCCATCCTCCTGGTCCAGGATTTCCAGAACAGGCACCATCTAAATAAATGGTTAGTTCTTTCATAATCTCTACTCCTTTTTTGAGAGTTTCTGAAGTGCGATATGTGCATTTTCGCTCATCACTTGTTTGTCGTTTATAATTTCTGTCTGGTGTCCAATAAGCATTATTAATCCGTATAATTCTGGATAGCTGAGTTTAAGTTGTATTGTTTCAGGTAATGAAAAGTGCTGGAAGTCTACTAATTCCTTTCCATCTCGGCGTACCATAATATCAATGGTAAGTTCGTAATCAGGATTATGGAAAGTAGTTTCCGAGATTTCTACCATACTTTTTCCAAGAAAAAAGGCGGTAGGATTATTAACATAAAATTCATCTGAAAATACTTCGATAGGAACACCATAAAAATTTGCTAAACCTTTAAGAGTATTCATTGTAGGTTCAGGTTGTTTTTCCTCTAAATAATGTAGCCCTTGATAGGATAGTACACCACTATTTTCAACCACTCTTTTTTTAGAAAACTCTTTTGGAAACAGCTTGTTTAATTCTAAGCGGATATATTTTAGCCTTTGAGCAGCGTTCATTTTAGAAAGTAGCTCAAGTTCCTCTTTTGTAATTAATCTTCCATTATTTAATGACATTGCTATCACCTCTATAAGTAGGATAATATTATTTGACAAAAATAGCAAGTGTTTTATAATTAAAATATAAACTGCTTTATATTAAGGGGCGTAAATATGAAAACTGACGATGAAAAATTTATGGTAGCTGTTGATACATTTTGTAAAGGAATGGCTAGATTTATTAAGCAATTAATGAGAGTAAACTTGATTATTGAAAGAAAGGGTACTTCAGGCATTTTAAAAAATGGGATGACAGAAAAACTATTAATGATGCATCGACATATAGTTCAGGAGCGTCTTAATAAAGTATCATTACTATATGGTTTGCAGAGTACTGCGGAAGAGCTAGCTAAGAAAGAATTATTACAGCTAAGCTACTTATTTGATTCATCTTACACAAGAATTATAAAACAACCAAATTATGAGATGATTTATGGTAATATAGCCGTCCAATATTGCATATATGAAGCTATTGTTCGTAATATGAATGGGGTTTATGATGGAGATTTTACTCAGTATATTGAAGATGCCTTTCAGGAGACTTTTTTTATGATTTCTGGATTGATTAAACCATTCTTCAAAGAGAAAAAAGAAGAGGAAATGGATAATGATTCTTTTTGGAAGTTTATCATGTATTTAAAAAAGACATTACCCTCTAAGTTAAGACATTGGTATCTAACTAAAATAAAGCACTTTAAGTACAACAGAAAAGCGATTGAAAAGAAAAAAAGATATGAAAAGGTAAAAATAGAATCATTTGATAGTAAGAAGCAAGGAAAGATAAAAAAAATTCATACCACCCACACATTGGCAGATAAATATGGCGGGAGAATTCTAGAACAATCATATGATACATTGATTAATCTTGTAAGTGAAACTAATGCACAATATGCCGAATACATGCATAAACATTTTTACGAGGGGAAGACATACCATGAAATAGCTGTTGAATATGCAACAAAGCTAGGAACAGTAAAGTCAGGAGTATCCAGAGGGATTAACTATTTAAGAAAGAGGTTTATTTCTTAAAATAAGTGCAACCATTTAACTAGATGTGTAACTATCTAATAAGTGAAGATATCTTTTCACTTCGATAAAACTAATATGGTACAGAGTAAATAAACAGTGTATCGCTTGTTAAGATAGATAATTACACCTAAGGAACTTCCTAAGGGCCAAAGTAATTGTTCGAAATTTTAATCAGGCATTGAATGGATGTTACTTTTTGCTTAAAGGTATCTAGAGAAAGATAAAGAACTCTTAAAGACCCAATGGATTATTAGTGGGAAGGTATGTCTAAGACAAGAAACTCTCTACTTTTAATTACTGGAATTAGCTTAGTCTAGTAGTACTAATACTCCGCTTTCTAGATGTGGCATAATGGGTAGGTTATTTAATAGCCACTATCAATTATCATAGTTAGAGAGAAACTACTTAATATAATTGAGGTATCCATGAAGTCCGATATAGATTTCTTTGAGCAATTATGTAACTATGAATGATTATTATGGAGTTCCATGGTACCCCTTTTTGAGCTGCCAGGCATTCCATTTTATTTTTAGTTATAAGTGACATCAAAAAAGGAACGTCTAATGTGACGCCCCCCTTACTTTGTTTTATTTGCTAACCATGTAGCGAAGCTATATAGTCCTTTTGTTTGTGGGAGTACCAGCTCCTTTCATTGCACCAGTAGTTTTATCTAGTAAATCTTGAACTAATACACCACTAGAAATATAAATATGTGTACCTTCTAAAACTTTATTCTATCGCCCAAACCCGAGAATTCAAGCATGGGTGGCAGATTTCTATGCGTGTAAGCTATAAAATAAATAAGAAGGACGATAAATCGTCCCCATTTATAAGAAGCGTAAAGAGATAACTAATACTTCCAACAAATATAAATTAGTAGAGTAATTACTTGTATTCTGCATTCATGTTGAGGAGCATATATTTTATAGCTCGAAAGTCATAATCCAACTAAATATAGCATTACAAATTGTTTTATGTTGGAGGAAATTACTGTTGTTCAAGACAATATACCAGTAAGCAGAGAGTGGATACATACAAAGCTGATTATTGTGAGGAAGTCGAGTTTCCTTGTATAGTAGAAATAATTTCGTAATAACAGACAAAAAATGCTCTCAATATCTGTGAGCAATAATGTAGCTATTGATGATAATAATGGAGCTTCATGGCCACCCCCTTTTTGAGCTGCTAGACTTTTAGTTACTATCCAGTGACTTGAGTGACATGAAAAAAGGACTAGCGAATTTGCTACCCCTTAGTAAATCTTGAGCCAATACACCACTAGAGATTTCTTCAATGGATTGACATGTTACTACATCGAATACCATTCTTCCAGTAGCTATTGGGAATTTGATTAATAATGTAAAGTTCCTTCGGCTACCTTCGGTTATTGTTCATGCTCCATATGTGGTACCTATTCTTTTATCTAGTTCACACTTCAAAAAACATGAATCAAAAAGAGAAGCACACCCCCAAGTCTTTCAAGGGTTGCTCCTTCGTCGCAAAACTTTTCCTATCGTAAAACTTCAAGCCCTTGACTTCCTTGCCCGTCCCGTTGAAATAAGGAAACCGACGGATAACAACTCAATAGGCAGTTATTTGGATTCCGTCAGTATTTCTAGTTTAACAGGACGGGAGAAAAGGGGATAAAAAGGAGCTATACCTTGCCCATTTTAGGACCTTGGGGTTTTACCCCAAACCCCAACCTCTGGAATTTCCTCCTCAATTGGCAGTGAAAACCTTTCTCTAATCTTGGAGTAATGATGCAGGTGATATTGAATACCCATGTGCCAATCTGTGTTGTACAGCATCATAGAAGGTCGTTTTCGATACAGGAGGTTTCTCCTTGTTAAGTAATGTAATCCATTTTATACGATGTTCTATAGCCTCACGCTCTCCATTTGTTAAGTCTGGATTATCTAGTTGTCTTTCAAACTTTGATACTACTTCTTTCCAATCAGTCATTATGTATCATCCTTTCTACCAATCTTGGCTAATAGGTCCTATAAATTCTTTATCCCAATACATTTCACAATACAGGTACTGTTTTACACGCTCTAGGTATTTGTAAGGTATTCGGCGGCGTCCGTTCTCTATTTCAGATAGGGTACTGACACCACAACCAATAATTGCTGCTAGTTCCGATTGATTAAAGTTGTCATGGACTCGTTTTACCTTTAATTGTCGGTGAATCGGGAGACACCCAGCATCAAGAATTGGGTGTTTGTTGTCTTCTACATCTTTTAATATTTCTTCTATTGCATCTTGAAGATTCATATAACATCATTCCTTTGCGGTTGGTTTATTTATAAGGAGTTGCCGTCCACTAAGAACGGCTAGGAGAGATAGTGAATTTCCCTGCTTATCGAACAAGTCTATCTAAACCATTTGAGGGACAGAATGCAATAGTTTTCTTCTGCTTTTTAGAATATTTTATTTAAATAGTTTACTAATTATGAAAGGAGGTGATGCAGCATAAAACTTATGTAATACTACTTTGAAGGAGGTGAAGAGTTAAAAGCGGCACATAATGGAGATAGTTATAAAAAGTAATAAGATGAAGCCCTTAGAGTGCACAATGCATTCGAGGGCTTTTTGTCTGTACAAAAAAAGATGAGCCCTCAAAAGAACTCATCAAATTACCAAGTAAGTACATCATACAGAAAATATAAAAATCAATCAATGTTAGGGACGGATTGTCTCTTTTTTTATTTAAGCTAATTGGAGGAATGTATAATGATAACAAAACAATTTGATAAATTAACTTTTAAATTTTTATTGGCTACTACTATCCGTGAAAAGGATGACAGCTACATTGTCAGTGAAATCTTTAATCGTTTTCCTTCAATCCAAGAGTTATTGGATGTTACCGAGGAAGAGCTATTAATGATTAAAGGAATTGGCAAGGTAAAAGCTCAACAAATAATTGCTGCATTGAAGCTAGCTAGATTAAATCCAAGTACAGCGGAAGAAAGATTTACAATAAGAAGCCCGCAAGATGCTTATGATTATCTAAATGATATGCAGTATCTAACACGGGAAGAATTTGTTTGTTTAGGACTAAACACTAAAAATGAAATTGTGTTTAGACAAACAATTTTCAAAGGTTCCTTGAATGCTTCAATTGTGCATCCTAGAGAGACATTTCTTCCATTAATAAAGAAATGTTGTGGCAGTGCTATTGTTGCTCATAATCATCCATCAGGGCAGCCAGCACCTTCAAGAGAAGACATTGAGGTTACTAAACGCCTTGCAGAAGTGGGTAAAATAGTCGGCATAGAATTGCTAGACCACATTATCATTGGGGCAGAGAAATACATTAGTTTAAAGGATAAAGGATATTTATAAATAACATTGGGACTACCTTATTAGGTTTGTCCCTTTTTGGTTGTTCATCAAAATACCCTTTTTACGGACAATCATTAATCAACAATGGAATAATTAAATACATTTCGATTAAACCTAGATTCCTTAATAATATGGAATGCAATGTTTATTTACTAGTTGCTTCTAATAACCACTCAATCAATATTGTTACGGAACCTTTTTATCTTAAAGAAGACCATGCAGCAACTAGTACTATTGGGCATGAGAAGATGACTTTAAGGACTGCTTTGTTCATTAAAAGTAGTATTTATCATGTTTTTGAAAAAAAGTTCGATTATAATGCTAAGGCAACACAAGATATATTGAAAAATACAATCGTGTCACTTCCATTCGTTAATGAGTCTGAGAATGAACTTGACTGGGATTACATGGAGCAATACGTGAAGGACATCGAGGAACTAGATATGAAACGCATTGATAAGCATTTAATGTCACTTGGGTATTCTTCTATTGAAGATACGATTTTAAGCGATGACGACAATGAAATTTTGCAAAAAAATAACTATTCCAGAAAGAGAGAATTTCGATTGCATGATTTGTTTGATGTAATCAAGAGAGGAAAAAGGATTATATCTTTAGACCGCATAGATGGGAAGCTGCCTTTTATAACAGCAGGAATTGAAAAAATGGGGTTTTCTAGTTATATTGGAAATCCTGAAGCGGAGGTTTTCCCTGCAAACAGCTTAACAATTGACATGTTCGGAAACACCTTTTATAGGGGATATCAATATGGTGCCGACGACCATGTAGCAATCTTGTGTAGCTCAACAAATAAATATAACAAACGTGTATTACAGTATATTCAGCCCCATATTCAAAAAGCGATTGCAGGAAAGTTTAGTTATTCAAGGAATTTTTACGCCTCAGATGCGCCTGATGTTTCCATCGAACTTCCTGTAAATGAAACTGGTGATTTAGATACCGAGTTCATGGAAAAATTCATAAAAGTAATTGAAAAAAAAGTGGTCTATAAACTTAGAAAGAAAATGTTTTAGTCACCAGATTTATTTAATTGTATTATTCGCATTTTTCCTTTTCTAACACCTAGAATAGCATAAATAATCAGCCCTTTTAACCATGAATGTATTAATAGCGATGGTTGAAGGGCTTATTTGAGTTTGTGAGCACTTTGTTTACAAAGGTAATTCGCCGTTCCATCTAGGAGGCAGAAGTACTATACAAAAATAAACACAGTAGTCAGAAAAGTCTATCTTGTCCGTATAATAGGTTTATGATACTATTTTAATTGGTTATATTTTACTATAATTAAAGCGAAGAGGGGATACTAATGCTAGATAAAGAAATATCAAGTATTTTTGACACTATTACAGAACCATGGGACAAAAATACTATACAAATTAGCATAAAAGAAACATTACTTACAAAAAGAAAAAGGGTTTCGAATGAAAGGGATTATTTTAACTCTTTATGTGAAAATGTTGCATATTTAACAGAATCAAGCTATCCAATCAAAAAAGTTTTAGAAAGTTGCCTCCAAAAAAGAAATTTTTGGGATACATCTAATGCAGAATCATTTATTATAGAATCCCAGAATGCCATTAAAGGAGAAATGGAAGACCTCTCTAATACATATAAAAGAAAATTAACAAAAAGTACACTAGTTGAATCTATTCAATATGGTGAATATAATTATGCTTACGCAAAACTAAGAAATGATATGGAAATTGATTTTCTCTTTGCTTTTTTACACCCAAATAATAGACGTTTAATGGAACGATTTTTAAATTATCAGCCCACAAAGGTTCTGGAGGCTATTGATAACATTAGTAATGGATACGCTACTTTATTTACTCAAAGTATTGAAGACCTAATACCTCAACAAGTCGAAGAAATTAAAGAGCCAATAGCAGCAACACGAGAAAAAGAGAAAAAAGGATTTTTCGCTCGCCTTTTCGGAAACTGATAAAAATTCTTGATATTGATTAATAAATATTAAAACAATGGGATTAACAATTGTTTATTGGAGGAATAAGTATGGGGGATATATTAAAAGGTATGCTACTAATTAGTGCTATTGGCCTTGGTATATTAATCATCATTACTATTATTGGATTCACAGCAGGAGTATTTATAAGTGAATCGGGATTGTAAAAAATACTGTGCTTTAACCGATATTGGTTTTCAGCCTAGTACATAGAGTTTTTAAGAATTTGTTTTTTGTTAGTCGGTGCAATCCCTTTTTTTGTATATTACTTTCAGGGCATCATTGAGCATTTGCTTGTATGGTGCTTTTTAATTTCTTCTTGTAAATTCATTTTTTTAATTCCTTTATTTCTAATAGAAGCCTTGTCCCTACAAACATCTTATGGTAAATTAAATACCAGCAGCACAATATTCTTTTAAAATAGTAGGCTTATGCGTAACAAACACTTTATGTGCGTATTGCTGAACTCATAAATCGTTTATAAAGCTAGTGGTGTCAATGTATCCAGACACTTTCTATATATCGGTGTGGCGGAATTGGCAGACGCGCACGACTCAAAATCGTGTTCCTTCTGGAGTGTCGGTTCGACCCCGACCACCGGTATCAGAATCAAGAAGAGAATCCTTGATACTAAAGACTTTCAACGGTTAATGTTGAAGGTTTTTTTATTACTCTTTTTTAACCATAACATATGCATGTATCTTTACATTTTCTGCTTCAATTATTTCTACACCTTTCCTTTCAAATAATTGTCTTAAAACATCTCTGTATCTTATTTAAGCTTTCCATATTTATTTTGTCTTTTATATTACGGATATAATGACTGACCATATCCAAAGAAAGGAAAGGATGCCTTGAATTGCATAAACTTGGCGCCAACAAATTCACTCAAGACATCCCCTATAATAAAGAATTATAATTATTGTATTGTTTGGTATTTAGCTATGAACACTTCCCTCAAGAAATTCATGGCTATATATATCAGATATTCTTTCCAGCACATGCGGCGCTTGTTCTGTAAATTTCAAGTTTGTAATCCGATCTTTGAACAGAAACACGCCGGTCTCATTGCAGTTTTTGCCCAGAGCTCCCTTATATAATAGAGTGGCTCCATGAGTGGGCGGAGAGGAAAAAAACTTCATAAACAGTTCAAACCCTGTGGTCAGTCCGGAATCTTTTCCTTTTCTTAGCGTGTTGTTAATGCCCGGGTCAACGCTGCGGATCTTGATGCCTTCCTTGGCGAGATGCGGTGCAATGGCTTGAGTCCACAACGAAAGAGCCAGCTTTGAAGTCGCATATGGTCCATACATTTTGCGGAAGGTTTTCGGATACTCCAATTTTTTGATCGTAAATTCTTTCGTAAATCTAAACACCTGCGACGAAGTGTTAATTACCGTTTTTAAGCTGCCGTTTTTCAACAGCTCCTTCAATTCCATCAGAATAATATAAGGAACGACCGTCAACAATTCATAATGCAATTCGCGGCCTTGTTTTGAATAGCGCAACTCACTTAAGCCCCCTCCAGCGTTGTTAAACAAAATATCGATCCGTTGTTCTTTGCTTTTTATTTCTTCCAAAGAGTGTCTCAAGCTGTCATTGATTATTGCAGATGAAATGAGCCACTTATGCGGAGTTTTGAGCCAGTCATTGCGGAGAAAAGAGCCACCCTTTGCGGAATGGAGAGCCATTATAAATAGAATCACGAAAGCCTCTTGTATAATTATGTTGCATGCAATCAAGCATGACACTAATATACAGGAGGTTTTTATTATGGTTAATTGTCGTAAGATTCTGGAACTTCATTTTGAAGGAATCAGTCAGAGGACCATTAGTTCTAGTACTGGACATTCAAGGAATACCGTTTCTGATGTCGTTCAACGTGCCAAGAAACTCGGTGTGGAAAGTTTGAACGATACAATGACCAATCCATGGTTAGAAGCTTTTCTTTTTCCAGAGAAACAAGCTATGGAGAAAGGATACTTTCCAGTTGATTGGGAAAAGGTTCATAAGGAGTTACAAAAAAAGAATGTCACCTTGACTTTATTGCATCATGAGTATGCGACAGAAGCACGTGATGGTGGAAAAATTCCCTATGCCTATCGTACTTTTTGTGAAAACTATGGAAAATATGCGAAGAAGTATAAGTTAACAATGCCTATTCGAAGAAAGCCAGGTGAAGTCATGGAGGTAGATTGGGCTGGATCTACGCTACAAATGATAGATCGTTCAACAGGAGAAATGATTCCAGCATATGTTTTTATTGCGACCTTGCCTTATAGTCAATTCAGCTATGTTGAGGCATTTTTAGATATGAAGTCAGCTAATTGGCTTACTGCTCACATCCATGCATTGGAGTATTTTGGGGGAGTTCCTGAAACACTGGTTCCCGATAATTTAAAAACAGGTGTTACGAAAGCACATCGAGAAGAGCCTATTCTGAATGAAGCCTATCGTGAATTTGCAGATTATTACCATACTATCATTGTTCCGAGCCGTATTCGCAGTCCAAAAGATAAAGCAAGCGTCGAAGGAACTGTTGGATATATTTCTCGGCAAATAATCGCTCCGTTAAGAAACTATCAATGTTTTCATATCGGAGATTTAAATCAACAAATCTTTGAAAGGCTAGAGGAAATCAACACCGTTGATTTTCAAAAACGACCTGGTTCGCGTAAAAAGGTGTTTGAGGAAGAAGAGAGATCCTACCTTCAACCGCTTCCTCAAACACGGTATAAACTTGCGGAATGGAAAACAGCAAAAGTTCAACTGAACTACCACAACCAAGTTGAACGAATGTATTATTCCGTTCCATATGATTATGTCCGAGAGAATGTCGACGTTCGACTAACTACGGATTTAATTGAAGTTTACTTCAAAGAAGTCCGTATTGCATCCCATAAACGATTAAAAGATGAAATTGGTCAGTTTTCTACAAACATAGATCATATGCCTGATAATCACCGATTATATTTAGAACATAATCCTGATAATAATCGGAAGTGGGCAGAAACGATTGGACCATCCATGACTAAGTTTGTTTCTTATATCTTAGAAGTAAATGTGGAGAAAAAGGCATTAAATATTCTTAGTGTACTAAGAAATCTATCAACAAAACACACAAAGACAGACATGGAGAAAGCAGTAGAAACATTACTTGAAATATCATCAAATCCAACGGTTTCTGTTTTAAAAAGCGTATTGGAAAGAAATAAGAAAAGAAAACAAAAACAAAATACAGTTATTAGCAACACCTCTGATGATTATGGATTTGTCCGTGGGGCTAAATACTTTGGGAGAGATAATAAATGATGAACCAAGAGACTTTACGTAAATTAATAGAGATGAAAATGGGTGCGATGGCTGAATTATATCAGCAACAAGGACAGAATAAAGATTACAAGGGGATGGATTTTGATGATAGATTCAATCTCTTAGTAGATTATGAATATGATAGAAGAAAATCTAATAGACTAGAAAGATTAATTAAACAAGCGACCTTCAGTGAGCCGACAGCAGCCATTGAAGATATCGAATATCATCCAGATCGCCATTTAGACAAGAAGCAAATACTAGAGTTAGCAACAGGAAATTATATTCAAAACCACCATAACATTATTTTAATGGGAGCCTCTGGGAACGGGAAAACGTGGATATCAAACGCCTTTGGTGTTCATGCATGTCGCCAATATTACAAAGTAAAATATATTCGATTACCAGAATTACTTGATGAATTAGCAGTAGCAAAATATGAAGCAGATGGAAGTTTCCGTAAGTTGATTCAAAAATACAAAAAGATCGATTTACTGATAGTAGATGAGTGGTTATTAACAGAGCTATCAGAAGAAAATGTACTCCATGTGTTGGAAATTATTGAATCAAGGTTAAAGAAAGCATCAACTATTTTCTGTTCTCAGTTTTCTCCAGAAGGATGGCACTCAAAACTAGGACAGGCACAAATAGCAGATGCGATTCTTGACCGAATCGTTCACGACTCCTATAAGATTCTGGTTGATGGCGAAGTTTCGATGAGAGAACGTCATGGATTGAGGGTATCTATATGATTCCCACAGAAGTTGAAAATCGTATAGCAAGATATTTTATGCATATGTATTTACCCGATGAAGTAAGGCTGGCAGTGGAAGAAAGACTATTACCTACCTGCATATGGAATGAGGAAGAGAATTTAGATCAAGATGAACTGGTCCGTTGGGCAATTGAGATTATTGATAAGCACTTAGGAGATAAAGGATTCAGATAATACAAGCGGCCATTGGAATGAAACTTGTTCTAATGGCTTTTTAATTACTTTGTATTTTAATAATAGTGGCTCAAAACTCCGCACTGCCGGCTCAATCTATTCGCAATACTCAAGTGAACAGGCTGTACACAATCAAGTGTATATAGCAATGATTGTATACTGTTTGAACGTATTGGCCCAGTTGAACACGAATAGCGATCGAAGTTATCTACAAATTAGCCGCTATTTAAAAGCAGCTTTATGGAAATCCGCAAACATTTGGTTACGCAAAATCAAAGGAAAGTGCGTGCCATAAGGGCTGTAACAATCGTTGTTGGATAAGTCACAGGTTATAGTAAAAAAATGGATGTTTACTACCTTAGTTTTGGTGTTTTCATTTTTTTTTTTTAAATTGAGGAAATTTAAAACTGAAAATTCAGAACTTATTTATGCGACACTAGTGTATCAGCATATAATAAAGATATAGCTACTTTTGATAATATGGTTGCTGCTTTAAATTATCATATGTTTCAGCCAATCGTATTGGTGAATTGTGGATATAATGGGGGATCTATGGTTCAAGCACCTTATAGCGGTCATGATAAACTTTTTAGTAGTTTACATGGGGGTAACCAAGTGGCTATAAGTTTAGCAGAATTTGACATATCAGACTTTAAAAATAAGGGGAAAACGAAGCTTCCAAATAAATTAACAAAAACATCACCAGCGGGATTTAACGGTAGAGACTAAGGTTTTAAAGTATGATGTATCTAAATTGTCTTGAAAGAATATTAAAGCTGATTTTACACTAAACCATCAATAATAAACTATGTTAGTCAAAAATAACTAGTATAGTACCAGAATATAATTGATTTACAATTCGAATAACGAGTTAGAGAAACTAGCAGAGTGCATTAATGTATTTGAAGGCGTAAATGTATGTGGAGAGAAGGTTGATTAGGAAGTGATTTCCCCTCTTGAGTAGAGGGGAAATCATTTGTATAAACTACCTATTAAAATAAGTAAAGAACTTACTTGTTACTTATTCTTCAATATTATTTGACAATAAGCTAATACTTATATCTTCTAATGAGTTTTTTAATTCCTGCATATTTTTATATTGGCTATCTAATACGAGTTCAAGTATATTTTTTATCATTAACCATAGACCAACTATTGTAAGTATTAAAGTGATTATCAGAATGGCTACACCATAATATTCTTCCTTTGATGTGAATTCTTTAAGGAATAGCATAGATATTGGGAGTAAAACTATAGTACTTAGTTTATAGACTGATTTAGAAAGTTGTTCACTTAATTTAAGAGAGGTCAAATTTTCAGAAATTTGGTTTACTAAAATATCTATTTGATCCTTTTCAGTTATATCAAATCCTTTTAAAATGTCTTTTAGACGTTGAATTTTTCTATTATAAATCTCTCTTTCTGTACCGTAGTTAGCTTCTTTAACTTTTTTTATTTCATATCCAATATATCCTCCGCTTATTAAAGCTAAAAGCATATAAATAATTAAGAATCCCCAATTTGTTTCTTTAATTGAAAAGTAGAACAGTGTAAGAGCAATTAAAAGTGGAACTAAAAATATAACCCAGTTGTACCATTTTAGTTCTTTTAATAAAGAAGTGACTTTTTCTTTGTTCTTGAAATAGTCTTCGTAAATTAACCAAATCAAATTTATTTCCTCCAATGTCGAGTTAATTGTATTTATTGATACGGATGAAATATTTAATTGGTTTCAAAATATGTACTAATTGGTATAATAATTTCCCTCTTATTTGGATATTAATAATTTTTGGTAGATGATTTACCTAGCTCTTTATAATCATTGAGGTAATATTTGGATAGTTCAATGAACAGCTATATCGGAATAACTTCTCGCGAATGGTTTGAATATTTAATGGAGTATCTAATACAAAGTGAAATTAACTCTTGGTGGAAAAATCACTTCATGAATATCGTAAATCCAATAAAAGATATAATACCTGTTTGCCCGAACTCCAAATTATAGAAGTTACAATAATTACATATTTAAACGGTGAACAAATTAATGGGATATTAGTTAGAGAATTCATCGTTGCTGTAGGGAGAGTAGCAGCTTTAGGTATAGCGTTTCGCTTTGTCGCACAACAAGGGGCAAACTATTAAATCTTATAGTGCCAGCTTCAGGTTCGGTTATCAGCTGATGAAGCAAAAGATGTTCTACAAAAGTCAAAAAAAGAAGCGAAGGATAAGTTTGAAGGCTAATAATTATCCATATTATTTTAATCATATCGTCTCCGTAAGCAAATTGAGTAAACCTTATTAATTCCTTTGTAAGAGCAATTTTTAATGGTCAAAAAAGCCTTATAAGCGTTGGTATGATACGGTTTTAGGTTTTTAAATCAGTAATACCCGCCATCTTCATACATAAAGTGGTTGTAAATGCAGTCATATCAATAATTCGAATCTCTACTTAGACTAAATATATACATCTAAGTTTCTGTCCATTTAGCAAATGATACAGTTAGTTCTTTTTCTAGAGTTTCCCAAAAATTTATGAGCCAAAAAGTATAATCCTTATTGGTTATGTTTTAAATATATTAAGTAACCTTTAGGAACGTAAAGGTTTGACCATATTTAAAGTTTAAAGAGCGCATATTTATAACCAAGAGCAAAATGATAGAGTTTGATATAGGAAAAAAATAAATATTATTTTTATACAAATTTTACACATTACTTTTAGAAAGTCAGTATTATCAAGGATTAAAGACCTATTTCGACCCCGACCACCAGTATCAAAAAATTTAGTTTCCTTTTGTACTAAGTATCCATTTAGATTTAGACTTATGATTCTATTATCTAAATGGATATTAACTTCTGTTTTCCTTCTATTTCATAAACTTTTTTGATGCTCAAAACAATAAATTTTTCCTTTGAACTTCTTATTAGATAAACAGAAGGATTTTACTTTATCAGACACTGGTTTCTGACAGACTATACACTTATTCCTAATTTCTTTTTTATCAGTGATGTTCTTTTTTTCTTTGATAATATCTATATGCTGCTTTCTAATTGCAGTGTCTGTAATATTAGCATTCAAAAGTGAATTGTATATCGTCTCAATATCATTTTTTAGAAAAATCGGCTTTTTGTATTGTAATTTAAGAACAGCCACCTTTCTATTAATAAACTGAGTTAATTCAACGTCATAAATTACCAATTCATTAGAATTAATCTTTCTCAATTCTTCCTCAATTTTAAAAGTGCATCTCTTTGTAAAGGAAACCAATGAAATAAAGTATTGCTGGTATTTATCTTCTATAAAATTTTTGAGAGCTTGAATATGACCATAATTCTGCATTAAAGGATTCATCATTTTAAACTTACCATTGATTAACCAAGTTTTTTTATTTTTGCCTCCATAAATAGTGCCTTGATAATTCTTTGTTTCAATTACGAATAAACCATAAGGGGTTATGATGATGTGGTCAATTTGGGAATATCCCGTTGATGATTTAGGATTTTTAATTAGTAAATCACTTAAGTACATATAATCTTTAGATAGTTGGGATAGTTGAATATCGATTTTGTATTCTCCGAGTTCACCTTTTCTAACTGCAGTTTGGTCGTCCTTTATTTTTGTTGTCGCGTTGTTTGTCTTTTTTACAGGGATTGGAGTTTCTTTCATATTATTATTAATGTTGTCTTTCTTATTTTTAAATAGAAAATCTAAAAACATGATCTGCCTCTTTCTATGGGAAATATTTCATTATACTTTAATATCGACTTACATGGACAAACTTGAATAGAGGTATGCTTAATAAGGAAATCCAGTATTTTTGACTATTAATTTATTTGTATTATTATTTCTTAAACTTGGAGGGAATAAAGAAAGATATAACTCCACTACTTCCCAAAAAAACAACTCTTTCATACTCCCCATTTCTCTTTCCTACCAAACTTAGTATAGTAGATATATATTATCCAATAGATAAACACAAAAAGCCCTGGAGGATGAGAACAATCAAAAACGAACCATTATATCAGCAGATTCAAAACAAAATAATAGAGCGAATAAAAGAAGGAAAATGGAGAGTAGGAGACAGAGTTCCCTCTGAGAAAGAACTGATGGATGAATTCCATGTTAGCCAAATTACTACCAAGAATGCACTAGCTGGCTTAGCTGATAAAGGAATTGTGGAGCGGATCAAGGGAAAAGGGACGTTTGTCATTGAAAGTAGTTTTACAGGTTCAATCGTGCAAAATCAAACTTCAAGAGGGTTGATTGGATTAATTATTCCAACGATGAAGACGAAGGTGGAGCAGGATTTTGTTAATTTCCTTGAACAGTATGTGACGGAACGAGGGTATAACTTAGTCATTAAGATATCTAGAGAATCACAGATAAAAGAAGCAGAGGCTATTGAGACATTTCGTGCTATTGGGGTGGAAGGGATTATTATTTTTCCTGCAGAAAAGGAAACGTATAATGAAGCGGTTCTTCGACTTACGCTAGACAAATTTCCTCTTGTATTGATTGATCGATATATGAAGAATATTTCTACCTATAGTGTAAGTTCAGAAAATACGCAAGGAGCGTTTGAGGCTATTTCTTATCTGTTGAATAAAGGACATGAACAGATTGCACTTATCTCTCCCCTAATAACAAACACGGTGACGGAGGAACGGGCAAAAGGATTTGAACAAGCTTTTTTAAGAAAAGGAATTACAATCGATAAAAATCTTTGGCTAACGTTACCATTTGATAAAATATCCATTCATGAAACGCCTCCACTGATTAAACAATTTTTAATGGAAAACCCTCAGCTGGCTGGCTTGTTTACGATGAATGCGGAGTTGGCACAGTATGCTCATCGTGCTATTTTAGAAGTCCAAAAAGAGTCTTTACGTTCAATAGAGTTAGTTACATTTGATTCCCCTGGAATAGAGGGCATCACCTTTGTGCAACAGGATATTCAGCAATGCAGCAAGGATACGGTGAAATTATTGATGCAACAACTAGCTGGCGAATGTGATCAGAAACGAATTTTTATCCCAGTAAATGTAGTGATTGCTACAGGAAATAAAAAATAAGAAAAGAGTATGCTACCTAATTCATGGTGGCTATTTTTTTGTCTTAAAATTGTCTCCTTCTTACCGTTTGAATATTTTCCTTTTTTTTCTAATAAGTAGGACTTTTCAATCAAAAAAGTATAAAAGGTATATTATATACTAAGTTTAGTATATGTTTGCGAATTGGGATAATATAAGATGTTTGTAAGCGTTTTTAAAAGTAGCGAAACAACATTTTTAAAATGAGTAGTAGTTTTCCTTACTTCTGAGATTTTACTAGATTACAGGTATCCAGGGTGTACAAATCAACTTATAGCTGATCAGGTATACCCTTTTTATATAGATGGTAGTGTACTATTGTTAAAAATATGGGGAGGGGATTAACCTGAAAAAGTTAGGAAAAGTATTACTGTGTATGAGTTTATGGCTATCTTTACCGTATGCAGCATTCGCATACAGCAACCCAATGGATTTACCAGAATCTTGGACATGGGATAGTGGGGAGTATTATGGAGAAGGGGACCCATTTATTCTAAAGCATAATGGGGTTTATTATCTTTATGTTAGTACGGTAGATGATAAAAGTGGTGTGAAAGCTTGGACATCTGATGATTTAATGGATTGGACATATGCTGGTCTTGTTACAGAAGAACCTACTACGAAGGCTGCCTATGCACCGGAAGTAGTTTACTGGAATGGTGAATTCTATATGTATACATCTCCAGGTGGAAATGGGCATTATGTGTATAAAAGTTCAAGTCCACTAGGCCCTTTTAAAAAACAAACGGATAACCTTGGGATGGGAATTGATGGACATGTTTTTATTGATGATGATGGAAAATGGTATTTTTATAGTACGGGATCAAACAGAATAGATGCTCGCTCCATGGCGACGCCAACTGAATTTGGAAAAGCAACAGATACTGGCATAGAAATGAATGGCTGGACAGAAGGTGCAACGGTACTGAAAAGACAAGGTAAATACTATATGACTTATACAGGAAACCATATTTGGAATAAAGCATACCGTATTGATTATGGAGTAAGTGATTCTCCTAATGTTGGTTTTACAACAAATAAAGAGCAAAATCCACTCTTATTAAATACGGAAGGGGAAAATGTAGGGTTAGGGCATAACACAGTTGTGCGAGGACCAGACCTTGATTCTGATTACATCGTGTATCATAGTCATGCAAACCCTGGGCGTAATATAAACTTCGACCGTATAGCGTGGAATGGGGATAAAATGCTAGTGTTAGGACCAACAACCTCTGAGCAACCGGATCCTGCTTTACCTGATTTTAGTGATCGATTTGATCGAAAAGATATCGGAGAAGATTGGAAAAATGTAAATGGAGGAAAATGGAGTATTACAGATGATAAGTCTAATTGGCTTGAACAGAAGACTTTGGATGATACGAAATGGTATAGACAAGTAAGTAAAGTATCTACAGATAAGGAATATACAGCCGAATTCAATCTGAAAATGGTAGAAAAAGGGGAGAGTGAAAATCCTCGACTGGGTGTAGTTTTCTCCTATACTGATGAAAAGAACTACGGGACAGCTGTCTTGAGTCCAGAGCATAATCGCCTGGAAACAAATTTTGTTATTGATGGTGTGGAACAAGGCTGGGAGTACGCAGATCTACCAGAAGGCTATGATTACACAAAGCTACATCAAATGAGAGTAGAAAAGGCAGAAGATACATTCCGAATATTTGTGGATGGCATGCAAAAGCAAACAAGAGAAGTTCGTAAAATTGGGGCTGGTAGTATCGGCTACACCACATCAGATGTACACGGAGCATTTGGCTATACAGCTTCTAGTAATAAAGTAGACGGAAGTAATGTCTTTGATGCCTATAAGCCTTTACCAGGTAAAGTTGAGGCTGTTCATTACAATACTGGTGGCGAAGGGATTGGGTATCATGACAAAACAAGTAAAGAAGAGGCTAATCCGTATCGACAAGATCATGTAGATATTGCTGACGATTCCGACGGCAGTTATTATGTTGAATCAAATGAAAAAGGAGAATGGCTGAAATACAATGTAAATATTGCAGACGAAGGATTATATAATCTGGATTTACGTGTAGGGTCATCTTCCAAAGATGTTAAGATAAGAATCTTATTAGATGGAAAGACGGATATAACTGGGGATGTGGGTATTCCGCAATCAACGGATTGGAGAACGTTCTCTATCGAAAAGCTGAAATTACCGAAAGGAAAGCATACATTAACAATAGAAGTGGTAAAAGGAGAGTTTAATTTTACAAGCTTTAAAGTACAAGGATATAAAGCAGTTGAAGCTTTATCTGATGACTTTAATGATGGAGATGCAGAAGGATGGGACGAGGTTGAAGGTACATGGAAAGTAGGTCCTTTTGAAGAGCAAAATATTGATTTTGATGAATACAAAAAGGTTCCTGGGGTAATTAATGCAGCCTATTACAACACTGGTGGTGAAGGGGTTGCCTATCATGATACGACGGCTGAGAATATTGGTGGCGTATTCAGAAGGGATTCTGTAGATATAAGAACCAATCCGGAAGGCGGTGGCTATGCTGTTGGATGGAATCAGACTGGTGAATGGCTGAAATACAATGTAAATGTGCAAGAAGCTGGCGAATACAATCTTAAGCTGTATGTAGCAACAACCTTCACAAGTGCCAAGGCACGTTTATGGTTAGATGATGAAATAGATTTAACGGGCGTATTTGATGTCCCGGCCACTGGTGACTGGAACAATTGGAAGCCAGTTATTAAAAATGGAATTACTTTGCCTAAAGGAAATCACACATTGAAACTAGAATTCGTGGAAGGGGAATTTGATTTTACAAAAATGGAATTAACATCCTTTGATATTCCTAGATCACTCCCTGGACTCATTGAAGCGGAAGACTATAATACTGGTGGCCAAAATGTAGCTTATTATGATAAGACAGAAGGAAACGCTGGTGGACAATACCGCAACGATGATGTGGATATTCGAAAACTATCCGAAGGGGATTATGCAGTTAGCTCGATTCAAACGGGAGAATGGTTAACGTATGATGTAGATATTTTAGAAGAAGGAAGCTATGGCCTTGATTTACTCGTTTCCTCTGTAAGCGATGGAGCGAAAGTGAAAATTCTTTTAGATGACGAGATAGATGTAACAGATGAAATTGCTTTGCCGAAAACGGGAAGCGTGGACACTTGGAAGAATGTATCATTACAGGATATCTCCTTACCAGCAGGTAAACATACGTTAAAAGTGGTTGCTGTACAAGGTGACTTTGAGCTTTCGAAGTTCATGTTCCAGCAATTTGATAAGGATAAAAAGCTTCCAGGTAAAATAATGGCTACAGATTATATTACCGGTGGAGAAGGCGTAGGTTATCACGATAACACAATTGAAAATATTGGGGGAGAGTATCGACAGGATGCAGTGGATATTCGCGTTAACCCTGAAGGTGGCTACAACGTTGGCTGGAACCAAACAGGTGAATGGTTAAAGTATAATGTTGATATTGCAGAAGCCGGTAGCTATGATTTGGCCATAAACGTAGCAACAACCTTTAAGGATAGTCAAATCCGCTTATGGCTTGATGATTCGGTTGATTTAACAGGTGTTATTGATGTGCCAAGTACAGGCGATTGGAATACTTGGGGAAATGTTATCAAGGAAGATGTTTCCTTACCAGCTGGAAAGCATACCATTAAAGTGGAAATAGTAAAAGGGGAATATGATTTTAACTATTTTGAGTTCCTAGAGGAAATGGAAGTAACAGAGCCACAAATAATAGGGGAGTACAATGCAAGTAGCGAAACATTTGCCAAATCAGTCATCGGTGAAAAGGAATGGAAAGACTATATTGTGGAAGCGGATGTTAAAGCTGCCGAAGGATCTGGAGACGGAGGAGTCATTTTTAGAGTAAACAATCCAGCAAACGGAATCGAGCTTAGTCAAAACAATGCAGATTTTATGCAAGGATATGTTGCTTATATAAATGAAGACGGCGTCCACCTTGGAAAGCAAAATTATAATTGGGAGTATCTAGATGGTGCTACACTTAAAGAACCAACATCCACTTGGCATCATATGAAGATTGAAGTGAATGGGACAACGATTAAAGTATATGTGGATGATATGACGACACCGAAAATTGATTTTACGGACAATAGTCGTACTGCTTTTACACAGGGAAAAGTAGGGGTAAGATCCAATTATAATAATACGAAATATGATAATTTCCTTGTTAGACCATACAAAGCAGATCATTCGTCCATTCAAGAATTATTGGATATGTATAAGGGTTCAGGTGAGCTAAAGGATAGTCTATATGAAAGCTTAAGCAATAAACTGAAGCAATCCGAAAAACATCTAGAGAAAGGAAAGGGAGACCAAGCCGTTAAATTTCTCCAAGATATGATCAAGCTTCTTCAAAACGACAAAAATGAGAAATTGCCTACTGATAAAAAGGAAAGTCTGAAGTCAGAGATAGAAAGATTGATAGAGAAATTGTGAGTAGAAGATAATGGGAATGAACTATAAAACGAAATAAAATACCGTGAAAAAAATCATGTGCTATATATTTAGCGCATGATTTTTTGTTAAAGAAGAGGCGATTATATTTTGGTGCACATCAAGTAAAGTACGGCCCACCGGTATCTATTAACTTTGCCAGGGAAGGAATTCATTGAATACAACTAAACTCAAAATATATAAAAACCAGATAATAAAGGGCGTATTAATTTCTCTTCCATTTTCTAAGGTATCTAAGCTTGTCCAGCTGGTATTATTATCTTAAAGAAATACCATGAAAAGGAGACGTGCCATGAAAGAAATCCTTATGAAATATATGGGAAAATATACAATGTTAAAGGAAGAAGAGCAGCGAGCCATTATAGAAGAGATAATAATAAAGGAATTTAAAAAAGGAACCTACTTGATTAAACAGGGAGATTTCCCAACGAAGAACTGTTTTTTTGTATTGAAAGGTTGTGTTAGGCAATATCATGTAGAGGTGGATGGAAAAGAAGTTACCACAAATTTTTTTACAGAAGAACAAGCCATTTTGTTGTCTCATTTTGAAGAAGCGGGTCAAGCATCGAATTACGCTTTAACTTGTTTAGAAGATTGTGTGTTGGTTGTTGCTGATTTTGAATCGGAACAAGCAATGTATCAGCAATATATCGAACTTGAATCCATGACCCGTCGTATGATGGAAGCTTACCTAATTCAAGCGCAAAATGAATATGCAAAATTTATTCGTTCTTCCCCTAAAGAGCGCTATAAAGCAATTATTCAAACTCGAGCAGATTTACTCCAACGTGTACCCCAACATCAATTAGCAAGCTATCTTGGTATTACTCCTGAGTCATTAAGCAGAATCAAAAAGCAAATTTAATAAACCTTCCCGAATCTCTCTCTCTTAACTTAAGTCAATGCAGTATCTATATGGTCCATCTACAATGATGAAAAAGGAATAGAAGGAGGAAGAAGATGAAAGCTATTATTTCTGAAAAGTATGGAACGCCAGATACGCTTAAATTAGGGGAGGTAGATAAACCAATACCTAAATCTAATGAAGTGCTTGTAAAAGTTTATGCATCATCGATTAATTTTGGAAATCTTGCTCTTTTAACAGGAAAGCCGCTACCGGTCCGGTTCGTATTTGGACTGTGGAAACCAAAATATCGTATTCCTGGTGGAGACGTCGCAGGAGTAGTGGAGGCTGTAGGTAGAGATGTTACGCAACTTCAGATTGGAGATCGGGTGTATGGTGATTTAGCTAATAGTGGCTGGGGAGCCTTGGCAGAGTATGTGGCTGCTGGTGAAAAGGAATTGGCTTTAATGCCTAGTAATCTCTTCTTTACAGAAATGGCTGGCGTACCAATGGCAGGAACCACAGCACTACAAGCTATAAGGGATATAGGCAAGGTGAGGGCTGGACAAAAGATACTGATTCATGGTGCTTCCGGTGGGGTAGGAACCTTTGCTGTCCAAATCGCAAAGGCATTGGGAGCAGAAGTAACGGCGGTGGTCAGTACGAGAAACGTAGAGCTTGTGAAATCCCTTGGTGCTGACCATGTGATGGATTATCGAAAAACTGATTTTGTGAATGATGGCAAGACCTTTGATGTGATTTTTGGAGTGAACGGATCACAATCAATTTTTACCTATAAGAAAAAGCTAAAAGATAATGGCGTATTCATTCATGTTGGTGGTGCAAATAGTCAATTCTATCAAACAATGCTAGTAGGTCCCTTGTTATCCATATTTGGAAAAAAGAAATTTATCACCTTCTTGCAAAGGCCGAATCAACAAGATTTAGTTTTTATAAATGGGCTAATAGAAGAAGGGAAAGTAAAGCCAGTAATGGATAGAGGCTATTCTCTAAAGGAGGTTCCAAAAGCATTTCAATATTTTGAAAAAGGGCATGCACAGGGAAAAGTGATTATTACAATAGAATAGGTCGAATAGTTTTCAGGGACAAGGGGTCTGTCCCCTTTGTCCCTGGGAGCGCTCAGTTTGGGACAAAGGGCTATTGACAAGTGAATCTATTCTGCGATACTATATACCAGTAGTCGGTATTACTTAATATATGTGTCACATACTACCTAGGAATAGAGTACTTTGAAAATATGGTGAATTATAAATGGGGTTGAAAAGGTGGAAAATATTACAGAAATGCTAAAAGGAGTGCTTGAGGGGTGTGTGCTTGAGATCATCAGCCGTGGGGAAACTTACGGATATGAAATCACGCAACAGCTACGAGAACTTGGCTTCACGGATGTAGTGGAAGGAACAGTTTATACGATTACCATGCGGTTGGAGAAAAACAATTTGGTGGATATCGAGAAAAAGCCGTCTAATATGGGACCGCCAAGGAAATTTTATACTTTAAATGGAGCTGGCCAAGAGCAACTTAAAATGTTTTGGGCAAAATGGGAATTTGTCTCTAGCAAAATTACTGAACTTAAAACAAAAAAATCAAAAGGGGATGACGTTATATGAGTATTTTTGAAAAAATTATTGGCAGTTTGGAAGATAAGCGTGAATGGAAGGAGATGGAGGCACGCGCGAAGGCTCTTCCGGTTGAGTACCACCATGCATACAAAGCTATTCAAAAATATATGTGGACTGCTGGTGGTGCTCCGACCGACTGGAAGGACAGCAGTCGTATCTTTTCCGGTATACTGGAGCTCTTTGAGGAAGGAGTAGCGGAAGGCAAGCAAGTTACTGACCTTACAGGCGAGGATGTAGCAGCTTTTTGTGACGAGCTAGTGAAGGATGAGCAAACTTGGAAGGATAAGTATCGTAAGAAGTTGAACGATACCATTGGTCGTGGATAACGATCACACTCTAGTGAACCTTAATCTCCTAATATTTACGATGCAAATCTGAAAATTTAGTTTGAGTTTCTTTACACGAAAATATTGGGAATGTGAGCATTATGAACCAAATAATAGCTATATGGACTGAATAGTTGTTACCAAGGTAAATTACCATCTTAACTATTCAGTTATATTTTTTAACTGCGTAGTAAGTAATACAGAATATCAGTGTGACTAAGTAGAGGTGGAGTCAATATAGCTTCCGCAGGCACTTTAAATAAGGAGGAAATTTATATGAGCAATGTAGCAATTTCTGTAAAAGGGTTAAAGAAATCCTTTAAAGACAAAGAAGTATTAAAGGGGGTGGATTTTGAGGTTCGGCGTGGTGAAATCTTTGCATTGTTAGGTTCGAATGGAGCGGGCAAGACGACGACGGTCAATATCCTCTCAACATTGATGAAACCTAATGATGGAGAAGTAAGTATATGCGGGTTTGACGTCCAGCGTCAATCAGATAATGTTCGTCAGAGCATTAGCCTAACAGGGCAGTTCTCAGCTTTAGACGGCATGCTTACTGGACGTGAAAATCTGATCATGATGGCCAAATTACGGGTTGTTTCCAATCCAGTTCAAGTAGCTGATAACATGCTTGAAAGATTCAGCCTAACCAGTGCAGCCAACCGGCGGGCGGACCAGTATTCTGGTGGAATGAAGCGTCGGCTTGACATCGCTATGAGTTTAATCGGGACGCCGGCAGTTATTTTTCTCGACGAACCGACGACAGGGCTTGATCCAGAGGCGCGGATGGAGGTTTGGGATACCGTCAAGGAGCTTGCAGGTGGTGGCACGACTATCTTGCTTACGACTCAGTACTTGGAAGAAGCAGAACAACTCGCAGACCGCATCGCCATTCTACATGGTGGAAAAATCATCAAGACCGGTACGCTTACCGAACTTAAAGAAATGTTCCCACCAGCAAAATTAGAATACATCGAGAAGCAGCCGACCTTGGAGGAAATCTTTCTCGCAATCATTGGCAAAAAGGAGGGGAAATAAATGAAAAGCAAAACATGGGTATTATTAGAGCGTTTAATGCGCAATATTATGCGAAGCCCAGATACAATAATTACAGTGGCGATTCTGCCGATTATGATGATGCTGCTGTTTGTCTATGTATTTGGTGGGGCAATAGAGACAGGCACAGACAACTATGTTAATTATTTATTGCCAGGAATCCTGCTGATGGCTATATCATCTGGTGTCGCTTACACTTCACTACGACTGTTTACGGATGTGAAGAGCGGGCTGATGGCACGTTTTGTTACGATGCCTATTAAGCGATCGTCGATATTGTGGGCTCACGTGTTGACTTCAATTATTTCCAATATGCTTACTGTTATAGTCGTTATCCTTGTCGCATTATTGATGGGCTTCCGTTCCAATGCAGATATTCTGGATTGGCTAGCGATAGCTGGGATACTTGGACTATTTACACTAGCACTGACATGGCTAGCAGTCATTCCTGGATTAAGAGCGGGAACTATGGAAGGAGCGACAGCCTACTCATATCCGTTGATTTTCCTACCCTTTATCAGTTCTGCTTTTGTTCCGACCGATACAATGCCTAAGATTGTCCGTGTATTTGCTGAGAATCAGCCTGTGACTGCAATTGTTGATGCCATTCGTGCTCTCTTGTATGAAGGGACTGTTGGCAATGATATCTGGATAGCTCTTGCTTGGTGCATTGGTATCATGGTTATTGCATATTTCTTTGCTAGGAAAGCATTTAAACGTCAGCTGGGGTAAGTACTAGCTGAATTGATAGTGACCGGACCGAACACTTCTCTCAACTATGGTATGATAATAAATTTTAAAAAAAGAATCTACAGGAGGGAAAAATAAGGTAAAGGTCACAGTGACACCTCGAATAGGTGGGACCTATTTGACGCTTACCAGAATACAGTCTTGTATCGTCGTGGGTAGAAGTGGAAGATTGGGCAGCTTTAATGGATGTAGTACCTGGTATGGAAAGAGCATTATGGTTTTTGACAATTGTTTCTATCTTCCTAAATATAGCACCTATACTTTTAGAACTAAAAGATAAGAAATAGAAATTAGGCAATGCAATTAAGAAAAATAAAATAAAGAGAAACTGCTTGGTTAATGATATCCAAGCAGTTTCTCTTTGGAAAACGCACGAATTTGTAAAACAATGCAATTAAACTAACGAGTGTGATCCTTGCATAGGATTCGGAGTTAAATAACAAAAAAATTCTCTAATATTAATACAGTATTCTTTGTAAGAAAAATAACTCAAATCTGAAATCTCCAAGAAGTGATTCCTTGGAGCTTTATTAGTAACTTATGTTTGGTTTGGGACTTTGATCGATTTGATCATCTGTCGTATTGATCCGAGATGGTAGGCAGAGTGAGCGAGCGCCCCCAACAAACCATTCGATGTCTGTTCATCTAAAGAGTCAAGTGAATCAATCTTTTTTAACAGTGTTGTGTATTCTTGTTGAAGTTCGTCAGTAAATTGAGCCCATGTGATTTTATCAACGTTTGTGATTTTCCATGATGCTCCCCAGTCCTTACTGGGTTCTTCCCCATTTAAGTAGGAATTCGCAACCCATAAATAATAGCGGGTATGATCTGTTTGTGCGGCAATTGTTGTACCATTGATAGCTATTGAAGCATCTTCTGCCGATATCTTTTCAAGTGTTCCGAATAATCCACTACTAGGTTTCGCTTCTGTGTACCAGCTTGCGTTTTCTTTAGGTCCATCATATGTTTCCTTCAACAATGTTCTAACAGCTACCAACATCGGATTGTCCATCTCAGTACCTCCTAATTAGTATTTAACCATCAAAACTACTTTTGATGGTTGAATTATAACTGAGTTGATTATAACCGTCAATATGCATTATGATGGTTATAGTAAAGGAGATTTGATTATGTCGGAAATGAACTCTTTTTTGATGGTCGGAGAACGTTTGTGCATGGATTTTATCAATACCGTCAGTTGGCGAGAAAGTACTGAGAAAAGGAGGGATTGGTTTACTAGTTACGCCAAATTGGTTGACTGGTGCATCCATGCTGAAGTCTTGACCGAACAACAAGCTAAAGCCCTTCTTTTAAAGGCGCAGGAGAAACAGTCTGAAGCTGGAGAAGTTCTAAAACAGACTATCGAAATGCGGGAGGTCATGTATCGAATCTTCAAGTCCATTTCAAAGGGGACATCGCCACATCCGCTAGACTTGAAAAGTTTCAATGATTTTGTAAGCCACTTCTATCAAACTTTGCTTGTGATCCAAGAAAAGGATCATTACACGTTGAAGTTCATGTATAACGAGGAAAACTTGGACACTATGCTCCCTCCAATTTTACAATCTGCTGTTGATTTACTCGTTTCTAAAAACGACTTGGAACGAGTCAAACAATGTGAGGGAGACTCTTGTGGATGGTTATTCTTTGATACGAGTCGGAACCGGAGCCGGCGTTGGTGTTCAATGGCCGATTGCGGTAATCGAGCTAAAGCACGGCGGTTTTACCAAAAATAAAAGTGATTAAAGGTAAAGGTCACAGTGACACCTCGAATAATCTTGTTTCACAGAAATGTCTTACGGGAGGGTAAGCGTCAAAGTGTGTACTGAAGCAATTCTAAACGTTGTAGCACTTTATCTCCGGCCGTTATTTGGACTGTCAGTACCAAAATCAAAAGATTCATTTTATTAAATAAGGGAGCAGGTACCCATATTGTTGGGTACCTGCTTTTTTATTGAGTGTATTCAAATTCTTTAACGTGTTGCCTCCATCAGTATCCTGGATAATAAGGAGTTGGATATGGATACGGGGATGGATAAGGATATGCATACGGGTAAGGAGCAGGCACTGGATAAGGAGCTGGTGTTGCCGCTGCTCCAAGTGCTAATCCTGTAAGAGTACCTAATGCAAATCCTCCTCCTGGATAATTTCCACCTTGATGAGACCAGTTTCCGCCGTGTCCCCAATTTGGATGTCCGCCTCCATGTTGATGCCAATTAGTGTTACCGCCATGTTGGTGCCAATTAGTATGACCACCATGACCACCTGATGGATGACCTCCACCGCCATGATGTGATCTCATAACTGTTTGATTAAAATTTATCATTATTTTTGGCCCCTTTCCTTTAAAATCTCTATATCATATGCCTATCCTATCCAAATGGATATAACATAGTTGTTAAAAAACAACCACACCCGCATTTAGGGAATGGGATATTTTCCAAGTAGTATTTCAAAGTCGGTGTCAGGCACCATTTTTTTGGTGACACCATTTTAAATGAAAGAAGGGGTTATGCCTTTACAAATTTGTGGTATAACAACCATGGGAATATATTTTATTTTTCAGAATTCAATTGAGAATCGTTTTCACCAAATGGGATTTAGTGTATAATCTTCGTGGGGAAGCAGAACCTATCAGTATGCTCATTTCTGATCATTAAATACAAGGAGTTTGATTGTATGGATAATAAAAAGAAGCAAGATGCAAACGATAATATTGAGGTCTGGGAGGATCTTGTTCAAATAAAAGATTTGGTTATGGCACTAGTTATTTGTAGTATAACGACTATGGGTGCCTATTTTATCGCGCCAAATGAAGCGCCAAAGCCATTGTTTTTTGGCCTTGCTGGTGCACTTATTGGGTTTATCATTTGCAGTTTTATTATTAAGCCAAAAAGAAACTTTAAGGGAACAGGAGATAAATAATGGACATCGTATTAATTATAGAGATGATTGTTGCTGCCGTTTTAGCAGCTGTTTTATATACAATAATCGGTGTTGCACCTGGGACAGATGAAACGGCTGTTTTAGCACCGGTAACGTTAGCGATCGTATTGGCAGGAGTAGAGCCGATTGTGGTTTTAACTTTCTTTATTTCTGCGATTGTGGCTAATAAAGTAACAGATTCGATTCCGGTTGCTCTCGCTGGTATTCCTGGCGGGGTGATGGCGACCCCGATGGTGGAGCATGCACTTGTGTTAAAAAAACATGGCATGCCTGATATTAGTATTCGCAAAATGGCATCCGGCTCTGTTATTGGGACGCTCGTTTCGGTTCCCGTAAGTTTACTGATGGCACAAGCTTTAATTCCATTCTCTGATGTCATCAAAGAATACGCAAACCCTCTCTTTTTCATTGGGGCTGTTTTACTTGCATTAATGACAAAAAATAAGGTGTTAGCCCTTGTATCGATTCTTCCATTTGCTCTATTAATTGAAGGCTTGCGCTATCTTTATTGGGGAATTGGCGTTGTACCAGAGGGAACGAATGTCTTCACTTCTTTTTTCTTAGGAATCACAATTGGTCCCGTCATTCTGACCATGTTTGAACTTTTACATAAAGAAAAACGAGATAGTATGCCAAGATTTCCGAAGAAAACGATTGATTTTGCGCAAACGAATCCCATTAAAGGATTCCCAAGTCCCTTTAAACTATTGACAAAACAGGAAACTGGGTCAAGTATGCTTGCTAGTTTTATCGGCTCCATTACCTTTATTATGAGCCCTGTTGGCATGACTATTTTCCTTGGAGAACTTTTTTCAAGCAGGGTCAAGGATCCGGTGAAAAAGGCTTCTGTAGCTATCGCGTCTATGGAGGGGCTGACTAATGCTACCTATATTTCTGGAACCTTGATTCCATTAATTGCACTTGGTATCCCATTGTCTCCAATGGCGATTGGTCCAGCAAATGCACTTTTTAATGCACCTCCAGTATTTACAACCGAGCATAATCTGCATCACCTCTTATCGAATGCAGACTTTGTTTGGGCTACTCTTATTGGTGCCACGATTGCCCTTGCAATCACTTATTTTGTTACCGTAAAATACGCCCACAAAATCTGTGCCTTTGTGTTTCGATGGGTTCCCCATGAAGCAATTCTAGGACTATTTTTTGGACTTGTGCTATTATTAGCTTTTATGGACGCTGGTTTTATCAATATTATCGGTGTACTAGTCATTGGGTTATTTGCTGGTATGCTTCATCGCTGGGGCGTGAATTACGGCGTTCAGTTCATGATTCTTTATTCAGCACCATGGATTATTACTTGGTTTTAAAAATTAGACAAGAGATATACATCAAGATGTACATCCAATATTTCTGTGAAAGTGGGGATATCGATGCTTGAAACTCCACAAAAAGTTGCGGTAGGCCGAGCACATAGTAAGTTAATTTTAATTGGAGAGCATTCGGTTGTTTACGGAAAACCGGCGATCGCTTTTCCATTTAAACAAATAGAAGTCAAAGTAACAGTGAAGAATATCGAGGGAAATGCGATACAAATCGAAAGTCCCTTTTATAAAGGACCGATTGAACTGATTCCTGAAAAGATGGAGGGAATTGGCGATTGTGTGATCCAAACATTGAAAGTTCTTGAAAAGCGTTCTTCAGGTTTACATATTCAGATTACATCCTCGATTCCAATTGGACGTGGATTAGGTTCAAGTGCAGCAATTGCAATTGCACTTGTTCGCGGTCTTTTTGCCTTTTTCAATCAAGAACTTAGCGATAGTCAGCTGATGCCCTTGGTGGAACGTGCAGAAAAATTTGCCCATGGAACACCAAGTGGGATCGATATGATAGCAGCCTCTAGCGCCAATCCGATTTGGTTTCAAAAACAACAAGAGGTTGAGAGTGTGAAAATAGGTGCTCCCTTTCATTTTGTCGTAGCAGATAGCGGCAGAATTGGCGATACCTATTCAGCAGTGAAATCGATTCGGGATAAGTACGAAATGAAACCGGAAAAAATCGAGGAATCAATCACGCTATTAGGACAATTGGCAAAAGAGGTGCGGTTAGCACTTGCGGCTGGCGATTCCAAAAAAGTTGGCGATAAATTAAATCAAGCCCACCAACAGCTCGATTTGTTAGGGGTCAGTGACCAAGGCTTAGATGACTTAGTAAATGCGGCTCGAACCGCTGGAGCATTAGGCGCGAAATTAACAGGTGGTGGCCGCGGTGGCTGTATTTTGGCACTAGTAGAAAATGAGAAGCTAGGAAAAAAGGTTGCTGATGCCTTAGTTCAAGCTGGTGCTGCTCAAACTTGGCAGTTTACGATAGCAAAATGTTAATAATAAATGAGGAGTGTGGTTAATGGAAGCAATCGCTCGAGCTCACACGAATATTGCATTAATAAAATATTGGGGGAAACGCGATTCCCAGTTGTTTTTACCAATGAATAGTAGTTTATCGATTACATTGGATCATTTTTATACAGAAACAAAGGTACAGTTTTCTGACCAATTTGAGAAGGATTCCCTCTTATTAGATGGGAATCAAGTTTCTGATAAGGAATTAGTGAAAATAACAGCTTTTCTTAACCATGTACGAAACCTTGCAGGTACCAAAACCTTTGCGAAGGTGACATCGGTGAACCATGTGCCGACAGCTGCTGGTTTCGCTTCTTCTGCTTCAGGATATGCAGCATTAGCGGCAGCGGCAAGTAAAGCGTTACAGTTAGATTTAACTGGCACAGAGCTTTCTGCTTTAGCTCGTCAAGGCTCTGGTTCTGCATCTCGCTCGATTTTTGGAGGGTTTGTTGAATGGCAAAAGGGAGAGAAAACGGGCGGAACAGATTCGTTTGCGACACAAATCATAGACGAAAAAGCATGGGATATTAGTGTTCTATCAGTTGTTGTAGAAGCAGGTCCTAAATCTGTTTCGAGCCGAGATGGTATGCAGCGGACAGTAGACACTTCTCCATTCTATGATGGCTGGTTAGCTACTATCGAAGAGGATTTAACGCTGATTAAGGAAGCAATTAGCACTCGTGACTTTACAAAGCTAGGGGAAACTGCGGAAGCGAATGCCATGAAAATGCACGCTACTACGCTAGGAGCAAAGCCGCCGTTTTTATACTGGCAAAGTGCAACACTTGACGTTATGCAGAAAGTCATGGAATTGCGCCAACAAGGCTTAGAAGCGTATTTCACCATTGATGCTGGACCGAATGTAAAAGTGCTTTGTGAACCAGCGAATGAACAGGTGATTAAAGAAAAGCTAGCTGCTTTAGCCTCTGTTCGTGATGTGATTGTATGTCATCCAGGTCCTGGCATTCAGTATTTATCAGAGTGGAATGGATAAAGGGAGTGAGTCCAGATGCACGAAATCAAAGTTCCAGGGAAACTTTTTATTGCTGGGGAATATGCCGTACTGGAACCAGGCTATCCAGCGATTGTTGTCGCAGTTGATAGGTTTATTACAGCAGGAGTAGAATTAAGTGAAAAACAGTCTCTTTCTTTGCCACAGCTAGGTCTTCCTAATGTCGCTTGTCGATTGGATCAAGGACAAGTCATTTTTGAAGAGACAGATGCGAGATTGGATTTTATCAAAAATACCTTTGATATTGTACATCGATATTTACTGGAAAAGTCTATAGAAACCAAACCTTTTTCACTCACGATAACGAGTGAATTGGATGATGCCACGTCTGGCCGGAAATATGGACTAGGATCGAGTGCGGCAGTAGTTGTTGCGGTTGTATCCTCGATTTTAACGTTGTATCGAGAGCAATTGCCTGTTTCGAAAACCCTTATTTTTAAACTAGCTGCAATTGCGCACTATCAGACACAAGGGAGCGGTTCCTGTGCAGATGTGGCAGCATCAACCTATGGCGGTTGGCTCCACTATACAGCGTTTAAAGCGAGCTGGTTAAAAGAAAAGCTTGGAGAGCAAAGGTCTATTTCTCAATTGGTGGAAGAGACATGGCCATATCTACAGATCGAGCAACTAGAAGCTCCTGAGGAATTAGTGCTTGCTGTCGGCTGGACAGGTAGTTCTGCCAAAACAGCTTCTTTAATAAAAAAGATCGAACCACTTAAAAATCAAAACTCCACTATTTATGGAGACTTCTTACGTAAAAGCCGTGATGCAGTTTCCACTATGGTTGAAGGCTTTAAACATAACGATATGGAGTTAGTGATGGCAAGCTTATCCGCTAATCGGTCTGCATTGCTAGAGTTAAGTCAAGAGACTGGCGGGGCAATTGAAACCGCGC
>NZ_DALZDK010000019.1:35018-36544 GCF_031978665.1 Niallia sp.
CAATTAGAAAAGTTAATTCAGATTGCCAATCGTTATGGAGCCGGTAAATCATCTGGAGCTGGTGGCGGTGATTGTGGAATTGCTATTATAAGTACAGACAAGCTTGAACGATTACATAAAGAATGGCAGGAGGCTGGTGTCGTTCCATTAGATATCTACCCTGCAACCAAATATAATTAGACTGGAGTTTGGAAAAATGACTGATTCAATTGACAAAAGAAAAGCCCAGCACATTGAGTTGGTTTTAAATGAAAAAGTAACAGGTGATAACATATCGACTGGTCTTGAAAAGTATCGTTTTCTACATAATGCCTTGCCAGAAATTGATTATGACGAAATTACATTAGACACAGCGTTTTTAGGTAAAAAGATGAAGACTCCATTTTTGGTAAGCTCGATGACTGGTGGAGCTGCGATGGCGGAGACAATCAATCGTAACCTTGCGATTGCAGCCGAGGAACGAGGGTGGGCATTTGCCTTAGGTTCTACAAGAGCACTCATTGAAAATGAAAAATATCGAGAATCCTTTCAAATTCGAAAATATGCCCCAACCATTCCAATCATCGCCAATTTAGGTGCAGTCCAGTTTAATTATGGATTTGGAATCGATCAGTGTAAACAAATTATCGAGATGACAGAAGCAGATATGCTTGTTCTCCATTTGAATAGCATTCAAGAAATCATTCAACAAGAAGGAGATCGGAATTTTAAAGATCTGTTAGGGAAAATCGAGCAAGTATGTACACAGCTAGATATCCCCGTTGGTGCAAAAGAGGTTGGCTTTGGAATCGATGGCACCATCGCGAAAAAATTGACCGATGTTGGCATCTCGTTTATTGATGTTGCTGGAGCAGGTGGTACATCATGGAGCCAAGTGGAAAAGCTACGCTCCAAAGAGAAGATCAAGAAAATAGCAGCTGAGGCTTTTACTAGCTGGGGAATCCCTACTGCGGAATGTATTGTTTCCGTTAACGAAGCGATTGACAAACCGATTATTGCTAGTGGTGGAATCAAAAATGGAATGGATGCTGCTAAGGCTATCGCGCTTGGAGCAGATATGGTTGGTTTTGCTCGTTCGATTTTAAAAGAAGCGACAGAATCACCAGAGGATTTGATAGAGGTTTTTGAAATCAGGGAGCTAGAGCTGCAGATGGCTATGTTTGGGATTGGTGCAGCAACTATTGAAGAGTTGAAGGGAACAGATAGGATTAAGTAGGGAAGCAGGGGAGTTCTTGCTTCCTTTTTGGTTGCCTTCTATACTATATTAAATAGGCACTTAATAATTTTTTAGGTATAGTATATAATGTTAAATTTTTCTTTAGTTTGATAAAAGGTACTGTAAAATGGTATAAGTGTAAAAGAATTAAGAAATTTGTACTTATTATTTTTAGGAGGGACCAGGGGTCTGTCCCCTTGTCCCTTTGAAAGGATTTGAATAGATATGACAGAAAATTTTTGGCGTGATTTACCACGACCATTTTTTGTGCTTGCACCAATGGAAGATGTGACGGATGTTGTTTTTCGCC